>JAIVXD010000015.1:0-15129 GCA_048636195.1 Anaerolineales bacterium | reverse complement strand
AATTTTGGACATAGTAGTGCTTTTTAAATTCTCAAAGAAACCCCATTTATCGTAACCAGTACTAACCATTCGCAAATTCCCATACCCTTAACCGGATACCTGCAAACAGACGATCAAATCCTATTCTCACTTTCAGAAAGACTTGGCCCCCATGGAACACAATCTTGCCTCCTACCTGATATAACCTTCAGCGGATGGTCTGCACCTGATGCCGATGCCACGACTCATCGAGGCTCTTCAGGGTAAATAATTTCCAGGTATTATAGGTCACTACCCCTATCCTAAAGAAAACAGCATTGGCTTCAAATTGCCCACAAGGCATCCTTTCTAACAGCAGAATTTCACGCAATCCTTCATCTTTCCCTATTTGCCGCAGGTCCTCTAAGCTTCGGCCTCCTCCGTTTCGCATTGACAATAGGGGAGATATGTATTCAGATGGGCCATATCCAGCTCCGCTGCCAGGCTTCGGCAAATACTTGTCTATCGATTTCAATAACCCCAAACCTACTGCAAATTTACCTAACAGGTGGTTTTTTTTGCCTGCTTGAGGAGCCGGAGCCCTCTGAAAAATTCTCTGTAACCAGGCTGGTAGAAATTGCGGCATGCTGACCGGCAACTTCCGGCATAGAAATACCACCCGACACCTCGTACGACCTTATAAAAGCCTTTTGATTTGCCCGAACTTATTGAGAACATACATCATTTATGGCGATCAATAACGTTGTGATTTTTTTGTTGCACTGTTATGTCATAAATGACATATTCAACCGGTATTACAGGCTTAATCGCTGCACGTCGCTAAAAAGCGGATTATTGGAGCGAAAAATATGAGATGAACGCATAAAATCATTGGGCTATTTTATGCCCTGAGGGGGAGATGGAATCCTTCTTTAAAGTCAAAAGACCTGAAGAGGTTTTCAGAATTATCGATCAATTTGGCCCTTTGGGGGAAGAAACAATTCCCCTGGAAGAGACCCTTGGTCGTGTGCTTGGTAGAGATGTGACTTCCTCTGAGGACCTGCCGTGCTTTGCCAGATCAGTCATGGACGGGTATGCGGTGAGGGCCAAAGATACCTTTGGCGCCAGTGAAAGCCTCCCCGCCCTGCTTGAAGTTACCGGTGAAGTTCTGATGGGGCAGATCCCCAAAATGGTTGTCAGAGAAGGGCAGGCTGTAAGGATCCCCACTGGCGGGATGTTACCTGAAGGTGCAGATGGTGTGGTTATGGTGGAGTATTGTCATCTTCTGGATGAAACCACACTTGAAGCCAGCCGGGCCATATCGCCCCTTGAGAATGTCATTCAGCCTGGAGATGATTTCAAAGCAGGGGCCACCGTCCTCAAAAGGGGGCACAGATTACGTCCCCAGGACCTGGGGGTGATGGCAGGACTTGGCCAATCAGAGGTCTCTGTTTACAGAAGACCCAGGGTGGCCATCATATCCACTGGCGATGAAATCGTGTCCATCGATGATCCGGCCCTGCCTGGACAGGTCAGGGATATCAACCGGTATACACTGGGCGCATTCTGCCATCGGCTTGGGGCAGAATCAGTTTACTCGGGCCTGTGTTCGGACGATTTTGACTCCCTGAAAGAAATGGTTGAAAAATCCCTCAGACTTGCGGATACAGTCTGGATATCTGGCGGAAGTTCCGTGGGAACAAAAGATCTTACCCTTAAAATCTTTGAAACAGTAAAGGATTTTGAACTTCTGGTACATGGCATTTCCATCAGCCCCGGCAAACCAACCATCATTGGAAGAGCCGGCTCCCTACCAGTAATCGGCTTGCCGGGTCATGTGGCCTCGGCCCTGGTGGTGGCGGAGATCTTTTTAACACGACTGATTACAAGGCTTTCAGGCCAGTTAGATTCCTTTGGTGGGCTTCAAACCCAGGTCGAGGCCGAACTGACCCAGAACATTGAATCGGCGAGTGGCCGGGAGGATTATATTCGCGTAAGGCTGTTCAGAGATGGAAAGACCTTGTTTGCCCAACCGGTCTTCGGTAAATCCGGCCTGATTTCAACCCTTGTTGAAGCCGATGGCCTTATCAAAATAGGCATGAATACGGAAGGGCTTTATCAAGGTCAGAAGGTTACGGTAGTGTTTTTGTAAGTATTATTGTTTATTTCGGAGGTACACGGTGAAAAGACAGGTCTATCTCTCAATGAAAACCCTCCAGGAGGCTAAAGAATTATTCTTTTCCCGATTTGGCCGGGATAAACGGACGGATATGGAGACGATCAGTATCGAGGATGCTTTGGGCCGCATCATTGTGGAACCTGTTTTTGCAAAACGATCTTGTCCCTCTTTTCATTCCTCAGCCATGGACGGCATCGCTGTCCGGGCAGAAGAGACATATGGGACGACGGAAAAATATCCCAGGACCCTGAAGGTAGGCCGTGACGCCGTGTGGATAAACACGGGTCAGCCCCTCCCTGAGTCATTTAATGCGGTGATCATGGTGGAGAAAATCCATCAGTTGGATAAAAATCACCTGGAAATCCGGTCCTCTGCCTATCCCTGGCAACATGTCCGAAAGGTGGGTGAGGATATAGTGGCAACCCAGCTACTCCTTGCGCAAAACCACAGAATCCGTCCATTTGACGTGGGGGCGCTCGTCGGCGCTGGTGTTTTTTCAATCAAAGTCTGGCAAAAACCCCGTGTGGCAATTATCCCGACAGGCACAGAGCTGATCCACTATAGGGATGTTGAAGAGAAAGACACCTTAAAACAAAACGAGATTATTGAATACAATTCGTTGGTGCTGGCAGGACTTGTTCGAGAGTGCGGTGGTATTCCGATAGTTTATGGTATTGTGCCGGATGTTGAGGAAAACATACGAGAGGCCTTGAAAAAAGCCATTGAATCAGAGGCCCATGTGGTCATGATCAACGCAGGGTCCTCTGCAGGGAGCAAAGACTTTACAGCCAGTATCATCAATGAAGTGGGGGAGGTGCTGGTGCATGGTGTTGGGATGATGCCGGGGAAACCCACTATATTGGGGATAGTGAAGGACAAGCCTGTTGTCGGTAATCCCGGGTATGCTGTTTCTTCAACGCTTTCTTTCGAGCAGTTTGTAAAACCCCTCCTTTACGGCCTTCAGGGTCAGCAACCCCCTAAACCTCACACCGTTAAGGTACAGCCATCCCGGGATATCCCATCCAAGCTGGGAATAGAGGAGTTTTTGCGGGTTAATATCGGCAAGGTGGGCCCGAAATTTGTTGCCACGCCACTGCCAAGGGCCGCTGGTTCTATAACTACTCTTACAAGAGCCGAAGGCATTATCCGTATCCCGGCATTGTCAGAGGGCATCTCGCAAAACGGGGAAATCGAGGCAGAACTCCTTGTGGAGGAGGAAGACCTCCTTAATACCGTTGTCATTATCGGAAGTCACGATATTAACATCGATATCCTGGCGGACGAGATCCGCGGGCAAGGACACAATATTCGTATTTCATCCGGAAATGTGGGCAGCCTTGGCGGTTTGATCGCCCTCAAGAAGGGGACTTGCCACATGGCAGGTTCGCACCTTTTGGATACGGAGACCGGGGAATACAATATTTCCTACATCAAAAGATATTTGAAAGGAGTGCGCATCAGTGTGTTTCACTTAGTTTTGAGGGACCAGGGCCTTATTGTGGCCAAGGGTAATCCAAAGGGCATTAAGGGTATAGAAGACCTGGCCGGGAGTGATATTGTCTTTGTCAACCGTCAGGCAGGGTCAGGGACCCGAGTCCTTTTTGATTACAAATTAGGTCAACTTGGCATAGAGCCCAAAGCTATCAAAGGGTATGACCACGATGAATTCACTCATATGGCAGTGGCGGTCGATGTCCTGAGTGGTGCGGCCGATTGCGGAATGGGCATCTTTGCAGCGGCCAGGGCGTTAGACCTGGACTTTGTTCCAATGGTGAGAGAACAGTACGACCTGGTAATCCCGAGCGCAATGGTGGAACAGTCCAATATTAAGGTGGTATTGGACACGATACGGTCCCGGCATTTCCGGGAACGGGTAACCGCCTTAGGTGGATATGATCCTTCTAAAAGTGGAGAACTGTGGAGGGAGATAGGGGAGTAAAAAATGGTACCGCTTAGATTGAGATCAAGACAATGGATTGTTGATGAGTATGGCCGCATCATTATGGGTGAAGGACGAAAAGAGATACTGGAAAACATTGAAAAAACAGGGTCTATAAACCAGACAGCCAAGATAATGAAGATGTCCTACAAGGGTGCGTGGGGTAAAATTAAGGCAACTGAAAAGTACTTGAAAGCAAACATTGTGCATGCGGACCGCAAAGAGGGCACCCGTCTGACTAAGGAAGGAAAAGAGCTCCTGAAAAAATATAGCCTTTTGAAAAAAAAATGTGTAGAGGAAGATAACAGGATTTTCAGCAAGATATTTGATAAGGAAGAGAATCGTTGAGCAGAAACAGTACGCAAACCGGGGTGACCCCTGAAAATGAATTCAAAAACGAATAAACCGCCCATCATCTCTGTTGTAGGCCTGTCCGGGACCGGGAAAACCACCCTGCTTGAAAGGCTGATCCCGGAACTAACCCGGCGCGGTTTCAGGGTGGGAACCGTCAAGCATCACAGACACAGATTTGAAATGGATCGACCTGGTAAAGACAGTTGGCGGCATAAGCATGCGGGGGCTTCGGTGACCATTGTCTCGTCCCCGTACCACATAGGAATGATCATGGATGTAGACCATGATCACCGACCGGACGAACTGGCGCCTCTTCTTTGCAGTGTTGACATCGTTTTGACCGAAGGGTATAAACAGGATTATAATCCTAAAATAGAGGTTTTTAGGCCAAAGGCAGGTGGCGGTGAACCGATCTTAAAGGGTGACGCGCATTTAGTGGCCTTAGTGAGTGATGCTAAAGTTGATCTTGATGTCCCTAAATTTTCGACTGATGATATTGAGGCGTTGGCCGATTTTTTAATTGACAACTTCAATCTTACCCCGACCGCATTAACTCAGCATCTGGAAGCCGCATCATGACAAATTGCAGTAGCATTTGACGCAGATATTGGGTAAAAGGGGACGTTTTGAAATTGCCTCACCTGACATAGATAATCATCAAATATGGACGAGCCTCCAACCAGGATTAAGAAAGGAAGAAAGTATCCCGGATCCAAAACCTGAATTTCTGCGGTTATCCGGGAAAGATGTTTTTTTTACGAACCATGTGGTATAAAATAAGTGATTGATGAGGTCATAATGTTAACTATCCCATTTATTACGCAGATTCCAGTGGGCTTTTCATTTGAAAGTGCCTTTGGCCATGACATTGTCCAGATGATCATCCATGCCGGTCTTATGGTGAAATTTGTCTTGCTGGTTCTTTTCCTGTTTTCTATTATCTCCTGGGCAATTATTTTTGTGAAATACAGAATGCTTCGAAATGCAAAGAATGAAACTGCAGATTTCATGGAGATGTTTTGGGAAAGACGGGATTTAAAAAGGATATATGTAGCGTGTGAGGATTTAAGGTCCAGCCCGGTGGCCCGTCTTTTCAGGGCTGGATATGGCGAATTCAATCGGCTCAGGAAAATTCAGGCCTCTGTAAACTCCCAGGAGGGCTCACACGCCCCAGGTGGGGAGGAGCCTTCACGGTCCGAGCAGGTCATCATGGACAATTTGGAGAGGTCGTTGAAAAAGGCAAGTATTGACCAGATAAACAGGCTGGAGCGGGGCATAAGTTTTCTGGCCACCACAGGGAACACTTCTCCGTTTATCGGGCTCTTTGGCACAGTATGGGGAATTATGGAGTCTTTCAGAGCGATAGGTATCAAGGGTTCAGCCAACCTTGCTGTGGTTGCGCCGGGGATCTCAGAAGCCCTCATTGCTACGGCGGCCGGGTTGGCCGCTGCAATACCGGCAGTTGTGGCATTTAACTATTTTACCCATAAGATTTCAGCGCTTAATGCAGAGATGGATATTTTCACATCTGATTTTCTGAGCACAGTGGAAAGGCAGTTTTTTAAGAGACATATGGGTGTCAGAACGCGAATATAGTAACATTTTACATCACATGAACTTACCATGAATCAAAGGGGCAATAACAAGAATTTTATGTCGGAGATCAACGTCACGCCGCTCGTGGATGTGATGCTGGTGCTTCTTATTATTTTTATGGTGACTGCCCCTATGCTGATGCAGGGTGTTGAGGTCAATCTCCCGAAAACTACCACCAAGAATATCAAGACCAAGGAAGAACCTTTGATGTTGACGGTCAATAAAGAAAAAGAAATTTTCATAGAAAAACACCGGATCAAGCTTGACAACCTGGAGATAAAAATCCAAAAGATCTTTCAAAACCGGAGAGACAAGGAAATTCTGCTGCGGGCGGATAAAGAAGTACCTTATGGATTCGTTATAAAAGTGATTGCGAAGGTCAAGCAGGCTGGCATAGACAAACTGGGCATGGTTACCGAGCCTTTGGACTGATTCCTATGGAAGCCTTGTGGGGCGACCCCGATCTTAATAATCAGGTGGAGCCAAAATGGCGCACAATGCTCATTATATCCCTGGTTCTTCACCTGGCTGTCTTTTCCTCGATTTTTTTCGTTCCGGAGCACATACCGACCCGGAGAATTAAAGGCACGGTCTACGAGGTCAATCTTGTGCAATTGCCGACCAGAACACCTGCCGGGGTAGAAGGAAGTGCGAAGGCGAAGGCAAAGGCCGGTAAAGTCGTAATCAGTTCAAAGAAAACCACACCCGCAAAGCGAATTAGCAGACCGAAAAAGAAGGAAAAAGCGGTAGTCATTGCCAAGAGAACCCTCTCAACGGAAAAAAAGAAGGCCAAGAAACCAGCAGTACCCCCTTCTAAGCGCATTGAAAAAGCTCTTTCAAAAATAGAAAAGAGAGTGAAATCGCAAGAAGAAGACGCTTCCAGGCGCATCGACCGGGCCCTGTCAAAAATCGAAAAAAAGGTCAAAGCAGAAGAGGATGATCATGTCAGCCGGGCGATCTCTGAACTGGAACACCGGGGCGTAGGGACTGCCGCCAAAGGGTTTGCGGGAGGCCCACCTGTTACCGGCATTGCCATAGAAATATACAAAAGAGATGTAGAGGACTGGATTAAGAGCCACTGGGCCTATCCTGTTGCCCTGAACAAGGACGACCTTGAGGCCATAATCGTGGTCAAAGCAAAAAGCGATGGAAGTATTCTGAAGTGGTGGTTTACAAAAAAATCATCTAATGTCATGTTTAACCAGTCCGTGTTAAAGGCTGTTGAGCAGTCAGACCCCTTACCGCGGTTTCCACCCGGCTACAGAATGACCCATGAAGAATTTGAAATTACCTTTAATCTTATGGAGATGGAAGGATAATAGTATTCCGGAGGTTCCTGATTTTATGCGTTCAAACCTGAAGGTCCCCTTTTTCGCAAAGGGCGCTACTTTTCCCCTTTGCTGGCTGGGGATTTTGATATTTGTCTCTCTTTTGTTTCCAATGCATTGTTTTGGCAGGATTTACATAGACATCAATGCCCCTGCTATAAGGAAGTTCAATATTGCCATCACGGATTTCAAAAACCTGAGCCGCAATAACGAGCACCCGGAACTGGTTAGAGATATGCCAGGCGTTATCTCCAATGACCTCGATTGCAGTGGATATTTCACTCCTATGGATAAAGAGGCATTTTTGGAGGACAGTGACTCAGCTTCGACACTGGAAGACATCCGTTTCAAGGATTGGTCTGTGATTGGTGCGGAGCTTCTGTTGAAGGGCAATTACACGTGCATAGGCCGAAATGTAGAAGTTGAGATCAAGCTGTTCGATGTGTTTTGGGGCCGACAGATTTTAGGCAAGAGGGCGTTAGGAGATATCAGCAGTTACCGGCATCTGATGCACCGGCTTGGTAACGATGTCATCCAGACGTTAACCGGTCAGACCGGTATCTTCCTAACCAAGCTGGTTTTTGTAGGAAACGGTTCAGGCCATAAAGAGGTTTACGTATGCGACTATGACGGACATAATGTGCGGCAAAAAACTTCGGATAAAAGCATTGCATTACTGCCGAGGTGGTCTCCACATGGAAAGAAGATTATGTACAATTCCTATAAAGACGGGGGGACCCTGCTGTATATGCAAGATGTTAGTTCGGGTGTTGTAAAGCAAATTTCAGCCAGATCGGGGTTAAATATTGGCGCATGCTGGTCCCCTGATGGCAAAAGAGTGGCTTTGACTCTCAGTCGCAAAGGCAATCCGGATATCTTCATCATTGACTTGAATGGAAAAATCATCAAACAGGTGACTGACCATTGGGGGATTGATGTTTCACCGGCCTTTTCACCGGACGGAAATAAAATAGCCTTTGTCTCGAACCGATCTGGATCCCCGCAGATTTATCTCGTGGATCTGATCAGTGGCACAGAGGAGAGGCTGACCTTTGAAGGCAGTTATAATACATCTCCCGTCTGGTCATCCCTGAACCGAATTGCCTTCGTATCACAGGATGCCGGGCATTTTGACATCTATACCATGGACCCCAATGGTGGCCGTTTGAGAAGGCTTACAGAGGATGGAGGCAACAACGAAGATCCCTGCTGGTCTCCTGACGGAAGGTACATCATATTCAGCTCCGACAGAAAAGGCCGTTATCATCTATATCTTATGAATGCAAACGGTCTGAACCAGAGAAGGATTACATTTCTTAAGGGTGATCAGACAGCTCCGTCGTGGGCCCCATAGTATTAATTCAGAAAAGGTCAAAAAAAGATCTTTAATTTAATAAAAATAAAGTATACATATATTTAAAATACTTGAAATAGACTAAAGGAGATGTTAATAATTCATAAATTGTGAGATTTGATAAATTTTTTCTTGCAATAGGTATCGATTTGAGAGTAGATAGTGTTTACTGTTGAGCCATGAAGTTAACCTTAGAGCCATTTTGTTAGAAGTTTAACATTTTTTGTTTGGTATAAATCAATAATTTAGGAGGTAAAGAGAGTATGGGGAAAAAAATGATGACCGGTATGATTGTCTTGGCCTTTATCTGTTCGTCCTTTTTGCTGATGACATCCTGTGCAAAAAAACAGATCCAGGTATCTGAGCCTGTTCAACCGGCAACTCAGGAAGTGAAGGCTGAGGGAGACGAGGCAAAGGCTGCGGAAGAGGCCAAAAGTGCGGCAGAACAAGAAGCCAGGGATGAGGCCGAACGGCAGGCCAGGCTTAGAGACCTTAAGGTGGCACAAAAATTGGCTGATGAAATCCGCAATTTTGAAGCTGAGAATATCTACTTTGCATTCGACAGATCGGATTTGACGGATGAGTCTAAGTCCGCTCTGAGGGAAAAAGGGAACTGGCTTAGGGCTAACGGGGATTATTCCGTTAACATTTCGGGCAATTGTGATGAAAGAGGTACTGCCGAATACAACCTCGCTCTGGGTGAGAGGAGAGCACACGCGGCCAAGAAATTCCTTATGGGCTTAGGGATCTCGGAAAATCGTTTGGCAACAATCAGCTATGGCGAAGAGAGACCGGTCGACCCAGGGCGTAACGATGAGGCCTGGGCAAAGAACAGGAATGATCAGTTCACATTGACTAAGTAGTGTCTGAACAAAAATAACAGTTTTCGGTCGGGCACTAAGTAATCACCGCAAACGTTGTTTTAAACGGTCAATTGTGATTTGTGGAGCGGTTTCATCAAAGAAATGGCTTTGATGTAAGATAGAGATGTTAATCAAACGCGCCGGCCTGTGTAACAGGCCGGCATATGTTCTTAGTAACGTATTGAGAATATGACACTACCATTATCACACAAAAGAGGCTTAATTCATCTGGGGGTATTGATTTTTTCACTCATGCCTCTTTTCTCCTGTGTGACTTCCCAGCAGGATCTTCTGTATGTGAACGATCAGCTTGTGGCTCTGAATTCCAGAGTAAATAAAATTGAAGAATCCATGGGCACAAAACTTTCCAGCGAGCTGGATTACAAGTTGGAATCAGTCCGTAACAGGCAGGCTGAGGCTGGAGCTGATATTGATAAAATCAAAGGAGAAATACAGGTTCTCTCAGGGCATATAATAGACAACAAGCGTTTGGTGAAGCACGTTATTGAAAGAGATACGGGGAACCAGGATGCCATGCAGGCGAGTCTCTCTAATCTAACCGAACGTCTGACCGAGCTCGAAGTAAAGGTTAAGCAGATTCAGGAACACCTGGGTCTAAAGGTATCGGGAGACCTTGAAGAAAAATATGCGAAAAAGGGTCCTTTGGAACGTAAAGAGCCCCCAAAGAAACCGCGGGTTATTGAAGAAAGCCCGGCCCTTTCTGAAACCCAACTCTATGAAACAACACTTGCAACGTATAAGAAAGCTCAATTCGATCAGGCCCTTATTGGCTTCAAGAGTTTCATTGGGAAATACCCCAAGTCAGACCTTGCCGATAATGCTCAATTCTGGGTTGGGGAATGCTATATGGGCTTGGAACAGTATGAGCAGGCTATTTTGGCGTACCAGGAAGTGATAAAAAAATATCCCAAGGGGAATAAAGTGCCCAATGCCATGCTTCGACAGGCCTTTGCCTTTTACGAGATAAAGGATAAAGTCAGTTCAAGACTTCTCCTGAAAAAAATTATAAAAAAATATCCAGACTCAAGCGAAGCCAAGATTGCCAGCGCTAAACTCAAAACACTAAACTGAATGCAGATGCCTTGCATAGAGTTCATGGCCGGTTATTCGTCTGATAACGATCTGAGATATCCCACCCTAAATAAGTGAACCATAAATCTTCCAAAAAATTTTCAATTCCCGCGCTACTCAAATCCAGCGAACATACAACAATGACCATACTGGCTGTTATTGTTGGACTTGCCGGTGGTTTTGGAGCCATTGGTTTTCGCTATCTCATCGAATTTTTTCAATCAATTTCTTATGGATCTGTAGGCAATTTGATTGATGCGGTTCAGTCGATCCCATGGTATTTCAGGATAGGGATACCTGCCGCGGGAGGCCTTTTGGTGGGGCCTCTTGTCTATTTTTTTGCCAGGGAGGCCAAGGGGCATGGGGTACCTGAAGTCATGGAAGCAGTTGCCCTTAGAAGCGGTATCATAAGAAAGCGGGTTGTTTTTATTAAGTCTCTGGCATCAGCAATATGCATCGGCACCGGGGGATCGGTTGGAAGGGAAGGGCCGATCGTTCAAATAGGCTCTGCCATCGGGTCGACCATAGGCCAGGAACTTAAGGTCTCGGCTGATCGGATTAGAACCCTGGTAGGTTGCGGCGCAGCCGCTGGTATTGCCGCCACCTTCAATGCCCCCATAGCCGGTTCAATGTTTGCTCTTGAGATCGTCCTGGGAGACTTTGGCCTGGCCACATTCAGCCCCATTGTCATCTCTTCAGTTGCGGCTACTGCTGTTTCCCGCTATTTCCTCGGGGATGCTCCGGCATTTATTGTTTCTGCCTACGAACTGATAAGTGTGTGGGAACTCCCCCTGTATGTTATCCTTGGCCTTTTTTGTGCCCTGGTTGGCGTCACATTCACAAAAGTACTTTATCGCCTGGAGGACATGTTCGATGGTCTAAAATTCCCCGAATACCTCAAGGCTGCTCTGGGGGGATTGATCCTGGGTGCTATGGCGCTTGTCTTTCCCTACCTGTTGGGTGTTGGATATGAGGCCATTGATCTGGCCCTTATACAAGAACTTTCCTGGTGGCTAATGTTTCTTTTGGTTCTGTGTAAGATACTGGCCACATCCATTACTATTGGTTCAGGAGGTTCAGGTGGCATTTTTGCACCTTCGCTTTTCATGGGAGCCATGGCGGGGGGATTCTTTGGGACCGGGGTTCATGCTATTTTTCCCGGTATGACAGCCTCTCCCGGAGCATACAGCATCGTGGGCATGGGAGCAGTGGTGAGCGCAACAACTCATGGGCCTTTGAGTGCCATATTGATTCTCTTTGAATTGACCGGTGACTACAAGATAATACTTCCACTCATGATTGCGTGCATTATAGGCTCCCTGGCAAGTGGGCAGCTTTTAAAGGAATCCATTTATACATTAAAACTGGCACGGAGGGGAGTAAACATCAGGGCCGGAAAAGAGGTGAATGTCTTAAAGTCAATCAGTGTAAAAGACGTGATGAATCCGGCAGTCGAGACCATACCCGAAAATCTAAGCATTGGAAAATTCGCAGAGAAGATATCCAAGAGCAAATACAACAGCTTTCCTGTTGTAGATGACGAGAGCAATCTGACAGGCATGCTCTCATTTCTTGATTATCATGGTGCGGTCTTTGATGAGAACCTGAAAGACCTTGTGGTGGTAAAGGATCTTGCCACAAAAGAGGTGGTTACCGTGGCCCTGGATAGCAACCTCTACAGCGCCCTTGAAACGATCACCTTGAAGGATTTTTCTATTTTGCCCGTGGTGTCTCCAGATAATCCCTTAAAATTATTAGGGGTTTTGAGCCGCAGGGATATTATCGGTGCGTATGACAAGGCCGTGATCAAAAAATCCCTCTTTGAGGAGTCGTGAGGCCTACTTTCAGGGCCGGCATCGTTTGCACGGGCTGTAACCTGCCCAAAAGGCTTCATAACGGGATTGAAACCGGACAACATTCTTTTTAGACATTTTCCTTCCAAAAGGGCAGTCTGGCCTGTGGAATCGATAAGAATTTATATTTCCTAAATAGTATTTTTCCTCTCTCCCGGGGGATCTACTCCAGATCCCGAGACTTTTTTTCATTGCTTCCCGCTGGCAATCCAGCAACAGGGCTTTGTATTTGACATTTGGGGATTTGAGCATGACATTGGCCAGGCCTTTTCTCACTAAAATTGCGTTAACCATGTCTCCATTTTCTAAAAATACATAAGCAAGGCGCCTGCCGTATCGATCTTTTCTTTCTTGATCATACTCTATCTTCACCCGAGCGCCTTTTACCAATTTTATGTTAAAATCCCTCGCAGCCTGGGCCATAAACTCGCTTTTCCCGCCTTTATGATCGATTTCGGGAGTGTCGATCCCTATGTATCGCACGCTGTCACCCCCATCAAGAAGGATTGTATCTCCATCGTAAACATAGCGAACCGAACGGTAGGCGGCAGGCGTTAAAGAAAGGCAGAAAATTGACAGGATAATAAGAAGGAAGAACTTCTTAACTCTCATAATAGGCTCTTAAACCTTAATTGTTCAGAATTGAACTTGAAAAGATGCATTACAAATAAAATATGAAAAGTTAAGGTGTTTTTATTGATTATTAGCCATTTCCTTATTGACTTTGAAATTTTGAGGCATTAATATTAAGAGTTAGCTGTTATCTCATGTTTGTCACCATGTCGAGCAATTTATTGTAAAAATCTAAAATAGAGGAGTATATCATGCCAGAAATTATGACAACCAAGGAAGTCGCAAAATATCTGAAGTTGCATGAAATCACTATCTGCAAGTACGCTGGAGAAGGCAAAATTCCTGCGATCCGTATTGGAAGGGTATGGCGATTCGACAAAGAAGCCATTGATAAATGGATTGGCGGAGGGCAAAAGAAATAATCTATGGATGTTTTAAAATGAGCGTGCCTATAGTATGGCAATTTTCATTATGGCTTCCACCTCCTTCCTTCCTTAAGACCCGAAATTGCTGTGCCAAAAGGCTTCAGGGCTTTATGAGTAAAGCAGGTATGGCCTTCTCCACTGAGAAAATGATTCGAGATCCGCGACCCAGCTTTGTGTGATGCTGGAAAGGGGGGCTCCCGATTCCAGGCCCTGGCGCAGTGATGTATCGCCCAGGATCAGGTCTATGGGCTCTTTTTCCTGTTCATACTCATAGGGCGGTTTTTTCCATTTAAAGTCCTTTCTATGGATTTCCATTATCGCTTTCAGCATGGCGATTGAAGTAAAATAGGGCCGGTAAGTATGGGGATCCATCACATGCAGCATGAATCCCCTGCAGAGTTCTCCTTTCCATTTTTGGAAAGTGGGGCGAAACGAGTATTCCTGAAGAAAACAGCCCCTTGTCGCATCCGGTTCAAGGGCCTCTTTTACGGATTCCGGGTCCAAGTATGGAGCTCCGAATATCTCAAATGGCCGGCACGTACCCCTCCCCTCAGAGAGGTTTGTTCCCTCCCAGATCACCTGCCCCGGGTACACGTAAGCCGTTTCCGGAAGTGGCATGTTAGGAGATGGCATAATCCATTTTAACCCGGTTTTATCCCATAACATCTCCCGACGCCACCCATGCATGGCTATGATCTCCAGGTCGCAACCCAGTCTGAATATTTCGTTAAAGATCCGGGCCATTTCTCCCATTGTCAGGCCGTGACGCATGGGAAGACTGTATGGCCCCACAAAAGAATAGAGTTCCGGGCGCAGTAGGTTTCCCTCCAGGACTTCGCCTCCCAGTGGATTGGGGCGGTCCAGGACAATTACTTTTTTACCGGCCTTTGCCGCCGCCTTAAGGCAGTTGAGCATGGTGGAGGCAAAGGTGTAGACCCGGGTTCCCACATCCTGAAGGTCGATGATCAAAATGTCCACCATCTCAAGCATATGAGGGAGAGGTTCCCTTTTCTCGGCGTAAAGGCTAAATGCCGGTATTTTCAAGGCATTGTCGTAGGCATGGTCGGTTTCGACCATATTATCCTGGTCTTCACCACCATAGCCATGCTGGGGTCCGAAAAGGGCCTTCAACTGCCCGGGAAGCAGACGAGAGATGACTTCTTTGGCCCCGTTGAACATGCTGTCTAAGGAAGCCTGATTGGAGAGCAGGCCCAGTTTATACCCTTTTAGCTGCTTCCAGAGACCTACCCTGATACGATCAAGGCCTGTTTGAACACGTTCCATCTTTTGAGGTATCATCTTTTAGAGATCCTTTTGTTAAACCGCTTTTAACAATAATATGTGATTCAGGGCTCATTTTCAAGTGTCTAAAATTGCGAGCAATTCTCATTATGACCGTTAGGCCTTGCTAATGCGGGGCCAGATGAAAGCCATAATTAGAATTGCTGAATTGTTGATTTCAACATATTCTACTTGCAATGAGGGCTATTGACTATGTAAAAAATGTAAATGAGAATACAGCGAGGAATCACAAACCGTAACCGTTCACAGGTTTCCCGCTGAAAGCGGGATTTCGCCTGGGTTGGGGTCGCATTTTTCATATTGTTTGACATAG
>JAIVXD010000014.1:0-15217 GCA_048636195.1 Anaerolineales bacterium | reverse complement strand
ATTCAAACAAAAAAAGGAGGTTGTTATGAAAAAGTATTTTATTTTTAGTTTGGCCGTATTGTTTGGAACAGTGCTTTTTATGGGCTCAATGCCCGCAGACACCCAGGCTAAGGTCACGTATGTCACCATCGGTACCGGTGGCGTAACCGGCATCTATTATCCCACAGGTGGCGCCATTAGCAAAATTGTTAACAAAAAGAGAAAACAATATAACCTGAGAGTAACCGTTGAATCTACTGGCGGCTCGGTATTTAATGTAAACGCAGTGATGGCCGGGGACCTTGAGTTTGGTGTTGTTCAATCTGATAGGCAGTACCAGGCATGGAACGGCATCAAGGACTGGAAAGACAAGGGAAAGCAAAAAGACCTACGCGCCATTTGCAGTTTTCACCCAGAAAGCATTGTATTGGTAGCTGGAGACGACACCGGGATTGAAAAATTCATGGATCTCAAAGGCAAGCATGTCAATATCGGGAATCCGGGTTCGGGCCAGAGAGGTAATTCCACAGATGCTTTTGCCGCCTGTGGAATTGATTGGAAAAAGGACTTAAGGGCTGAAGGTATTAAGGCTGCCGAGTCGGCCAAGATGCTTCAGGATGGCAGGATCGATGCATTTTTCTATACAGTAGGCCATCCTAATGGCTCCATCAAAGAGGCCACGAGCGGAAAAAGAAAGGTGCATTTTGTGCCTGTTGAAGGCGCATGCATTGATAAGCTCATTGCCAAGTGGCCTTATTATGCAAAGGCATATATTCCTGTAAAATTTTATCCCATGGCGAGAAATAAAAAAGATGTGAATACGTTTGCTGTAAAAGCCACCTTTGTGACCAGCGCTAAAGTCCCTGATGATGTCGTTTATGCCATCACCAAGGAGGTATTCGACAACCTGGAGGACTTCAAAAAGCTGCACCCGGCTTACGGTGTCCTCACAAAAAAGAACATGTTAGAGGCCTTAAGCGCACCCATACATCCGGGAGCTATGAAGTATTACAAAGAAGTGGGCCTGAAATAATTTCAAAAGGGCGTGGGGAATCCCACGCCCTTTTTGCTTTATACCCTTTATGGAAAATTTTCAGATTTGCGTAAACATAATAGTTATTAAGGATTTTCATTAAACAATTTCGAGCTGTCTTTATAGTTGAATTTTTACGGCTTCTTGTAGGGTGGGTTGAGTGGCAAAAGGATAGTGGGTTTCGCTTTTTTAGCCTGAATTTGCTGCCTTCCCATGGTATGCAAACTACGCGGATTTAGCGAAACCCAACTGATCAAGGCCTCTCAACCCACCCTACAAGATTGAAGATATAAAGAATTAAATCTAACCGCACAGGTTGAAAAATATCAGCAAATGCTTTGTCAGATCAATTCTCTAGATTCCTGCCTTCGCGGGCATCCAAAAATCAATACACCGATTAATTGAGCTGTTACATTATGAAATTACCTGCCCAAAAAGAACGATATCAATGTAAGAGACTATCATTAAATACATGAGGATTTGTAGATATGAATGAAAAAGACATAAGTTCCGACCAAACGACTGATGAAGGGGCTGCAGCCGCACAGAAAATTGCAGAAGAATCTGAATTTGGCTCAAGAAGGCTTTCAGGGGTGCCCAAATATCTTATTCCCTGTATTGCAGCCGCCTGGTCATTATTCCAGCTATCCCTTCCTCAATTCATTATGTTGGATTCGGTTTATATCCGTTGCATTCATTTGGCCTTTGCTATCACACTGGTCTACCTAAGCTATCCTGCCCTCAAAAAGATAAAAACAGGGGGAATCTTTTCCTTCCTGTCCGTTAAAAACAAGATCCATTTTATTGATTATTCACTTGCTATTCTTGCCGCTGCGGCAGCCCTCTATCTTGCAATAAATTACATTGCATTAAGCGAAAGGCAGGGGGCGCCCACGCCCACTGATATCTTCGTGGGGATAGTTCTTGTTATATTCCTTTTGGAGGCGGCAAGGCGGTCTCTGGGCCCATTCATGGTTGTTGTTGTTGTTATGTTCATTCTCTACAGTTTTTTTGGCAGTTATATGCCAGATGTAATCGCCTTTAAGGGGGTGTCCCTTAGACGTTTCATAAGCCAGATCACCATTTCTACAGAAGGCATCTATGGTATTCCCTTAGATGTTTCAGCCACCATTGTATTTCTCTTTGTTTTATTTGGCTCCATGCTGGACAAGGCCGGGGGCGGAAAGTTTTTTATCGATCTTGCCTTCAGCCTGCTGGGAGGCTTCAAAGGCGGCCCGGCAAAGGCTGCTGTACTGGCAAGCGGTTTGACAGGTCTGGTATCAGGTTCAAGCATTGCCAATACAGTGACCACGGGGACATTCACCATACCCCTTATGAAGAGTGTGGGGTATCCGGATTATAAGGCAGGGGCCGTTGAGGTAGCGGCAAGCACAAATGGGCAGCTTATGCCACCTATCATGGGCGCTGCCGCCTTTATCATTGCCGAGTACTGTAATATGCCCTATTTTGCTGTAGTAAAGGCTGCCTTTATACCGGCTATAATCTCTTATATTGCCCTCATATATATCACTCACCTGGAGGCCTCAAAGCTCGGATTGAAAGGGGTTCCAAAAGATCAGTTGCCGCGTTTTTTTAAAACCCTTTTTGGCGGCATTCATTTCATATTCCCTTTGGGTTACCTGATTTACGAATTGATGATTCTACGCCATTCTCCTGAACTTGCAGCTTATCGGGCTATTTTTGTTTTGGTTGCGCTGATCGTGATCCAGAATCTCGTGAGGGCCTATATCGCAAAAGAGTCCCTGTTGGGCTCCATTAAACTCAGCCTACGCCAGGTCTGGGACGCCCTGGTAGCAGGTGGAAGAAACATGATGGGAATAGGTGTTGCCGTTTCTGCGGCCGGCATTATCGTGGGCGTGGTTACCATGGGTCTGGGAGGGCTGATTGTAGAGGTGATTGACACCATTGCCGGGGGCAATCTCGTATTGCTACTCATCATTACAGCCATTGCCAGCCTTCTCCTGGGAATGGGCCTCCCCACAACAGCCAATTACATTGTTATGGCATCCTTGACTGTGCCGGTTATTATAACGCTTGGTGGTGATTACGGCCTGGTAATTCCAGTTATTGCAGCCCATCTGTTCTGCTTCTATTTCGGCATCCTGGCTGATGACACACCGCCCGTGGGTCTGGCTGCATTTGCAGCGGCAGCCATTGCTAAATCTGATCCGATCAGGACAGGTATTCAAGGATTTACATATGATATCCGTACAGCAATTTTGCCTTTTATGTTCATTTTTAATAGTGATCTACTGTTGATTGGTATAACCTCCTGGTGGCATATTATATTTGTATTCGTAACTGGTGTCTGTGCAATGTTTGCCTTTGCCTCCCTGACCCAAAACTATTTTATAGTCAAAAACAGGATATACGAATCTGTTTTATTGGCCGGGATCGTCCTTATGGGGCTTCGGCCACAACTATTTATGGAATGGTTCCATTTCGGGAATAAATTTATTTGGCCTGTTATCGGGATTGCCCTGATCGGGTTCCTGTATTTAATCCAACTACCCAGGTCCCGTGCCGCTGCCAGGCAGGAGATCTAAGTATGACAGAGAGGAAAAACAATGCTCCCATCAATTAAGAATATATTATACGCCACAGACCTTTCAAAGAATTCCGCATTTGCATTCCGCTATGCAGTAAAGCTGGCAAAGGAAATGGATTCAAAGGTAACCATCTTATACATTTTACCTGTGGTAGATTCAGCCATGGAGGTCCCCATCATTATCCAGATGGGGGAAGAGAAGTATCATAAACTGAGGGAAGAGAAAACCAGAGAGGCCATCGAAAAAATAGAGGAAAGAATACGTGGCTTTAGCGTGAAAGAATTAAAGGATGTTGAATGTAAAAAAGAAATAGTCTCCTCCATTATGGTTCACGAGGGAGATGCCGTAGATGAAATACTAAAGACCGCTGAGGATCTAAGCAGCGATATTATTATCTTAGGGGCGCATGGCAAGGGAATATTGGCCCACACTTTTTTGGGATCCGTGCCGCAAAAGGTGCTCAGGCGGAGCAGGCGACCTGTGCTTGTTGTCCCCATACCAAAAGATGCGACAGATCTTGACCTGTAACATCTATATTGGAGAAACAAAATGACAAAAAAAACCTCTTTAATATCCTTAATCCTTCCTCTGCTCCTTTTTATCTCTTTAAGCGAGCTCCAGGCCGGGGAACGTTTCATCGACAATGACGACGGCACCGTTACCGACACGTTGACCAATTTGATGTGGGCTAAAGACGACAATATGGGCGACATCACATGGCATGATGCAGTGGTATATTGCATAAATCCTCCTATAGCCGGGTACAAATACTCGGATTGGCGGATGCCCACGATCGAGGAGCTTAAAACCCTGTATGATAAGGACTCAACCGGCTATGAGACAGATTGCGGGCTGCGTGTGAAGATTTATCCCATCTTTGCTTTAACCTGTGCATGGGTCTGGGCGTCTGATACCCAGGCTATTTCGGCTTACGCCTTTAGTTTTAGAAAAGGATACCAGTATTCAACGCTCAGGCGTAACAAAATAAGTTTCAGGGCTCTTCCGGTGCGGAACCTGGAATAGATTTTAAAGAAAATAACTTCAAAATTCCCCTGCCCTTTTTGCTGAAGGGGGAATCAAAATCCCCCTTGCTTGAAGTAAGACCGAGGGGGATTTTTTAGGAGGACAATCCCATGGAAAGATCATTGGAAAAGGTATTTAACCCCCGTTCGGTTGCCGTGATAGGTGCCTCTGAGGTCCCTGGAAAGGCTTCAGAAAGGAGAACAAGGAGCCTTCTTGAGGGAGGATATAAGGGTGATGTGTATCTGATCAACCCCAAAAGGTCCGAACTTTTCGGGCGAAAGGCCTACCCGAATATTACTGAGATTGACAAAGAAGTCGACGTGGTCATGATAGTTGTGGCCCCCAGGTTTCTCGTGCAATCTGTGGCAGACAGCGTGAAAATGGGTGCAAGGGGAATCATAATCATCACGGCTGGTCTTGGCGAGTCCGGAGAAGAGGGGAAAAAAATTGAGGCAGAAATATTAAATGAGGCAGCAAAGACCGGCGCCTTTGTGATAGGCCCTAACTGCAGCGGCATGTTCAGCGCTTCAGGGGATATGAATTTTCTGGGAGTTCCTCGCATAAGCAAGGGCTCCATCTCTGTGCTTGCCCAGAGCGGGAACGTCATCGACTCCCTTACCCATTACGCCAAAATGAGAGGAGTGGGTTTCAGCAAAATAGTGAGCGTGGGAAATGCAATAGGAGTCAACTTGCATGAATACATTGAATATTTGAAGGATGATCCTGATACAAAGGTGATTATGACATATCTGGAAGGGATCAAAGACGGAAACAACCTTGTCAGGGTAGTTCGAGAAACCGTAAAGAAAAAGCCGGTTGTTGCACTCAAAGTGGGACGATCAGGCGCCGGCGCCAGGGCCGCTGCGTCTCATACAGGGTCGCTTGCAGGTGATGACGTCATTGTGGACGCGGCCTTCAGGCAGGCAGGCATTGTGCGGGTATCAAACGTGGATGAGCTTTTTGATATGGCCGAGGTATTGAGCAACTGCCCAATGCCCAGGGGAAACCGTGTCGCCATTTTATCGGAAGGCGGCGGCGACAATTCCATTGCAGCGGATAACGCTGAGACCTATGGAATGGAGGTCCCTGTTCTTTCTCAGGAGACCCAGGAAAAGATGAAGCCCTTTTTACTTCAAGGTATGCCGGCCAGTAACCCCATCGATTACGGGGGGACTGCCGAAGAGAATCCTCACATGATCACCGAGTGCGTAAAGGTGTGCATGGAAGATGATCAGGTGGATGGCATATACATCACAGGCTTTTTTGGCGGCTTTAAGGATATTATTGCTCCCCATGTGGCCGAATTAGAGGAGCAGACATCGCGGGATCTCGTTGATTTAGTGAAAGAACACAAGAAACCGCTTGTTATGCATACGAGTTTTGCAAGAGGACAAATAAAGTCCCTTGACATACTGAAGGCGGCCGGCGTTCCGGTTATGGAATCATCTGACCGATCCACCCAGTGTATGAGCGCACTCATGAAGTTTGCCATCAATCGGGAGAAGATCAGCCGGATGCATATACCCGATGGGGAACCCAAAACACGGCCCGCGGTGAAGGCGATCTTTAAGAAGGCTCAGGATGAAAAAAGGTCTAATCTTCTCGAAACAGAATCGAGAGATCTGCTCAAAGAATATGGTATTCCATTGCCAGAAGCAGAGTTAGCATGTGATTGTGAAAAAGCAGTAGAGGTAGCACGCAAGATTTCTTGTCCCCTGGCAATGAAGGTGGTGAGCCCTGACATTATCCACAAATCCGATGCGGGAGGTATCAAATTAGACCTCAAAAACGAAAAGGATGTGGAGAAAGCCTTTGAAGAAATCATTGAAAATGCCTGCAAATTGACCACAAAAGAACGGGTCATTGGAACACTTATTTCACCAATGGTGGCCAAAGGTCAAGAGTGCATTATTGGGATGATTCGGGATCCCCAGTTTGGCCCTGTGATCATGTTTGGCCTGGGCGGCATATTTGTTGAGGTCTTGAAAGATGTCTCTTTCAGGGTCGCTCCACTGGCTGAGGAAGATATTGATCAAATGATCATGGATATAAAGGGCTATAAAGTTCTGACCGGGATCAGAGGGGAAGCGCCAAAGGATATTGAGGCCATTAAGGGTATCCTTTCAAAAATCTCTGAGATCGCCATTGACAATCCTGAGATTAATGAGATCGACTTGAATCCGGTCATAGTCCATGAAAAAGGAATTTCCATTGTGGATTCCCGGGTGATACTCGGTTGATTCAATTAGATCCCCATTAAAGTCACTGTCAGAAGTAGAAAAAATCCCCCTCAATCCCCCTTTACAAAAGGGGGAGGCCATGTTTCCCCACTTTTTACAAAAAGGGGATTCTGTGTTTCACTACTCTTTACAAAAAGGGGATGCTAAGTTTCCCCCCTTTGCAAAGGGGGGTTAGGGGGGATTTGAGTGCTATCAGTTGAATCAATTTACAGCAATTCAGGCCCTAACCCACTATAACAAAATCTCTGCGTCCTTTGCGTCTTTGCGGTGAACAATTTTTTATTTAAGGAGAAAAAAAATGGATTTTGAATGCATTATTTACGAAAAAGAAGAAGGGATTGCCACAATTAAACTGAACAGAACCAAGGTCTTAAACGCTATGAATAAACAACTTTGGCTCGACTTTCAGGTGGCCCTGGAAGATGTTAAAAGTGATCCGGAAATAAAGGCCCTGATTGTTACAGGAGAGGGACGGGCTTTTTCTACCGGAGCTGATCTAAAGGAATCAAAAGACAGGAGCATAGAGGACTACCGGGATTACCTCATTGAACTTCAGGAAGCAACCAGGAAAATAATTCGCTTTGAAAAGCCGATAATAGCTGCTATTAACGGTTATGCACTGGGTTCGGGATACGAGCTGGCCCTTGCATGTGATATCCGGATAGCCGCAGAGGATGCACAGATCGGCTCCCCTGAGGCCAGAGTAACTTCTTCAGTCACCGGGGGAGCCATGAGACTTGTACAGGATCTCATCGGACCGGGGAAGGCCAAAGAACTTCTCTTTACAGCAGAATATATTGATGGTAAAGAGGCGGAGAGAATAGGTCTTGTCAATAAGGCTGTTCCGCTGGAACAACTCATGGAAGAAGCCAAAGAAATGGCAAGAAAGATTGCAAAGAATTCTTCCTTCTCAATCAAGATGATCAAAACGGGCCTTAACATGGCGCGTGGTGAAGTAAGTCTCGAAGCATTGATGGACTATGAAGTTGAGGCATGCCTGGCCTGTGTCTTTACAAAAGAAAGGCAGGATTCGTTAAAGGATTTCGAGGAAAGAAAACGTTAATAGATCTACCGTGGTTACTCTATGGAAAAAAAATCAAAGAAAAAGAAGAAAGAGGTGAAAATCAACAGAGAGTGGTGTAAAGGCTGTGAAATCTGCGTTGCCTTCTGCCCCAAGGAAGTGCTGGAAATGGATGACGATGGCAAAGCTCTCTGGGCCCACCCCGAGAACTGTATCAGTTGTGGCCTTTGTGAATTGAGATGCCCGGATATAGCCATTGAATTAAAGTAAAGGGGAGAAGTATTAGACATGGAATCAAATGTCAGATTTATTCAGGGTAATGAGGCCATTGTTGAAGGAGCGCTCTACGCAGGCCTGCAGTTTTATGCGGGATATCCTATTACTCCTTCCACAGAAGTGGCCGAAATCCTGTCTGAAAGACTGCCAAAGATTGACGGGACATTCATCCAGATGGAGGATGAAATCTCCTCCATGTGCGCCATAATCGGGGCATCTTTAACAGGTCTCAAGGTAATGACCGCCACCAGCGGACCTGGCTTTTCCCTGATGCAGGAAGCCATAGGCTATGCAGTAATGGCCGAAGTCCCTTCAGTGGTAGTTAACGTGCAGCGTGGAGGTCCCAGCACAGGCCTTCCCACTGCCGTAGCCCAGGGAGACGTCATGCAGGCCCGATGGGGCACCCATGGCGACCATTCTATCATTGCCATTACCGCATCCAATCTGAGGGACGTGTTTCTAATGACAGTGGAGGCATTTAACCTGGCCGAAACATTTCGGACGCCTGTTGTCCTTCTGTTTGACGAGGTTGTGGCCCATATGCGTGAGAAAGTTGCGATTCCCCAGCCCGGGGACTTTGAAGTAGTTGAACGTCTTCGCACCTCGGTACCCGGAGGGACCGATTATCACCCATACCTGGCGCGTGAAGACGGCAGACTTCCCATGAGTGACTTCGGAGGAGTACATCGTTACAACGTGACCGGCCTGGTCCACGACATGTGGGGTTTTCCGTCCACAGATCCGAAGATTGCCTATGACCTGCTTCATCATCTGGTGGACAAGTTGGAAAATCGGGCGGATAACATCGCCCGTTACAAGGAGTATTTCACCGAGGATGCAGATATACTATTGATCTCTTACGGGAGCTCGGCCAGGAGCTCGCTTCAGATGGTGGAAGATCGCCGGCAGCGAGGGGTAAAGGTTGGCTTATTAGAGTTGCAAAGCCTGTGGCCCTTCCCCAAAGAAACCGTGCGAGAAAAATGCGAAGGCCGCAGCCATGTACTGGTTGTTGAGATGAACATGGGCCAGATTTGCCAGGAAGTAAAAAAGGCTGTGTCCAGGCCTGAAAAAGTGTACCTGGCCAATCGATTCGATGGAATTTTTATTTCTCATACAGACATCATGCAAATACTTAACTTGATTCTGGGAAAAGGGGTGTAAGATGCCAGCCAAAGATTATCTGCGCCAGCGTTTCTTTCCGCAAATCTGGTGCCCCGGATGCGGCCATGGGATTATCATGGGAAACATGATACGGGCTATAGACCAGCTTGGGCTGGAAAAGAACGAGGTCGTGGTGGTTTCCGGAATTGGGTGTTCTTCCCGCATGCCCGGGTATGTGGATTTTCACTCCCTGCACACACTTCACGGCAGGGCCCTTGCTTTTGCCATGGGGGTGAAGATGGGGCGTCCTGAACTGACGGTCATTGTGCCTATGGGCGATGGCGACGCAGCAGCAATCGGGGGGAATCACCTTATCCATGCCGCACGCCGCAACATCGACCTGACTGCCATCATCATGAATAACAGCATATACGGGATGACGGGCGGGCAGTTTTCTCCAATGACTCCTTTCGGAGATAAAGGCACTACGGCTCCCACCGGGACAATTGACCATGCCTTTGATATTGTAGAGCTGGCCAAAGGGGCGGGCGCATCATTTGTTGCCCGAACGACCACCTATCATGTAAAGGAAATGATCAAAATCATTGCCAGGGCCATTAAGCATAAAGGCTTTTCAATGGTTGAAGTTATGTCTCAATGCCCGACCTATTATGGCAGAAAAAACAAACTTGGGAGCGCCGTGGATATGATGAACAGCTATAAGGATGGCACTACTTCTATCGGCTCAAAAAAGAAGGCCGAACATCCCGAGTTGATTGAACGGGGTATTTTCCTGGAGGAGGAGCGTCCCGAATATTCAGCCTCCTATTCGGCGCTTGTCAAGAAAAGCCAGAGCTAAAAACTAACAGCAAGGAAATATATTATGGAGACTACAGGAATCGTTTTAAGTGGGTCAGGAGGCCAGGGTGTCATTACGGCTGCCATCATCCTGGGAGAAGCAGCCGCCATATATGAAGGCTTTAACGCCGTTCAGACCCAGTCCTATGGCCCGGAGGCACGGGGTGGGGCCACAAGGTCAGATGTAGTTATATCAGAGGAACCGATTCATTATCCAAAGGTTATTAGCCCTCATTTTCTGGTGTGTCTGACCCAGGAAGCCTATAATAAATATTCGGGTCTTATCCGTCCAGGGGGACTCTTACTGACCGATAGCCACTATACCAAACAAACAAACAAAGTGGATGCCCATTACGTTGCACTGCCCATGTATGAGACGGTCATGGAAAAAATCGGGAAGCCCATTGTGTTTAACATCTGTATGCTGGGCGCATTTATTGGCCTGGCCGGTCTGGTCAAGGCCACCTCGATCATGAAAGTCCTGGAAACCAAAATCCCGGCCGGCTTCCTCGAAATGAACAAACAGGCCCTTGAATTAGGGTTGCAACTGGCAAAAAAATAAGGGTCTGGAAATCAATAACTCCTCGTTTTTGCATCCCAGCTTCAGACCATATTTGGCCGATCCTCAATCGCAAAATCCTCAACATAGTACAACTAAGCTTGCGGTTTCGCTCAATCGGATCGACCAAATCTGCCCTAAATCTGTGCGCCAATTCCAATGAGTTATTGCTTTCCAGACCCTAACGGATCAATTTCTTAACAAAACCGATGATATCCTGTTGATATCTCAAATACCTTTCGCAGAACTCCCTCTCGTTTTTGAAATCCATTATGTAGAGAAAATAGCTTAAGTCCCACTGCCCCATGATGTACAGGGTCTTTCGTACATTAAAGACCTTCAGCATAAAATCGATTGCTGGGAGAAGATGCCGATGATCTTTCCTTAATAAACCCATATCTGTCCGTTGACCATTGTTATGAAGTATATGGAGTAAGGGTAAAACCCCCCTTCGGAACACGTACTTTATACCTTCATAGGGCTTTATTGCTTCGATAAAATCCTTATATGCCTTTTTACGACACAGGAGCTTAAGCCTTTTGTTGTTTAAAAACCCCAGCTCCCTGGGGAAGT
This sequence comes from Anaerolineales bacterium, assembly GCA_048636195.1. GTDB lineage: Bacteria > Desulfobacterota > DSM-4660 > Desulfatiglandales > Desulfatiglandaceae > 4484-190-2. The sequence continues at coordinate 3,984 of JAIVXD010000014.1, read as the reverse complement.
AATTCCCCCTCAGATATGATATATAATTTTTTTTAATTTCAGCCCTTTTCTCCCCCAATATGTAAGCCTTGATGTTAGGATATCCCCTTTTTCTCTTGTGTGGGAGTCTTCTCGTCCGGCTCTTGAATCGTTCCATGACCTCCCGGCTTCCAATAAAACGGATAGAAAATACCCACGGATAATGAAAGAACTGCGGCTCAGACAACCTGTTACCCGTCTCGGTGCGCAACTCATCTATATATTTGATATAATTAAAGAAGTCATTAAATGAAATAAGGCTTTCCCCATCATAGTTGCCCAGATAAAAATAATTTATATGATACGGGAGGAAGGATTCATCCACATCCAAATCACTGATTCGCATGAATTCATTTTTCAAGACCCGTTTCAGTATGTCATATTCCTCTTTCCATTCTCCATCGTAAAGAAAGATGCAGTCAATATCACTGGTAAACCCTATGGCCCCACTACCTATGCCACCATATATACCGATTAGAATCGGCTGATCCTGGATATCCAGTTCTAATTTAATGCGGTCAAAGAGCCCTTTGATCAACCGGAGGTGAACATCTGCATAAAGTTGTGCCGTTCGGAATCCTCTCCCCCGCCTTCTGAGTTGTTCCCGATAGATCATATTGATCTCTTTCTTGAATTCCTGCTCTATTGGGTCCTTTCCCTCATTGACTACGATATTAAGAAGGTTGAGTACTTTTTTCTGGTACTCAGGGGTGATCTTTTCTCCGTAACGCTGTTTGATCCAGAAAACATTTTCTGCCTTCATGTCATCGGTGGCAGAAATGATCGCTCTCTCAATATTCATTCCTGCCAGTGACAGGGCCCACGAAATCTTGTGGAGAAGCCCTTTTTTATTAGAGGTATTAATGGTGAGGATAGATTGGTCGTCGTTGATGCTCTTAAACTTAGGGATAATTTGATCTCGTATTACCTCGCGTTTTTTCTCCCACAGAAAGATCTCCTTTTCGATATTAGTGTCACCTTTCAATACCTTTTGGAGTGATTCAAAGAGCATATTTTCAAGAAGCGCCGGCTCGTATTTTTGAGGGATCCTGATTTTATAAAGGTCTGTTACTACCCCATCCCGTATATTGATTTCTGCCTCCAGGATGTGGCAATCATGGATGGTTAAAATCCCCGCCACCTTGCTGAGAAGAAAAGGTTTGTCAAAAGTACTGACAAAACAAAGCGCCTCCCTTCTACTCAGAGGGACCAGTTTAACCCCGAGAAATGAATCTTTGTAAGAACTCTCTTTCATCAACCCTTTTTTTTCTTCTTTTTCTTAAGGTTCTCCCTGAGAATATTTTTCGTCTCAGCAATCTCCTTCTTCGTCACTGTCTTTCTAAGCTCTTCCATACTTGCCATGACCTGGGAAAAACGGATTCCTTCAGCCGCACTGATCCATTCCAGTTGGAGCCGTTCTTTCCTCAGCCCCCACTTCTCCATTTTCTTCCAGATCTTTTCAACTCTCTTCTTGGTCCAGTGGTTAGCATCAATGTAATGGCAGTCACCAAAATGACAGCCTGAAATCAGGACTACCGGGGCCCCTGCCTCAAAGGCCTTCCAGATGAACTTCTCATCCACCCTGCCGGAACACATGGTTCGGATCAGGCGTACATTTGTCGGGTAATTCAAACGAGCTACCCCTGCGGAATCAGCCCCTGCATACGAGCACCAGTTGCAGGCAAAGCAGACCACTTTTTCCTTGGGCTCCTTTTCCAAAATTGCATGGACCTGGGACAGGATCTGGGTGTCGGTAAAGTGGTTCATTTCAATTGCATCAAAAGGGCACTCGGCTGCACAGGTGCCGCATCCGGCGCAGGCCGCCTCTATCACAACTGCCGGCCTTTTGTTCTTCTTATCAACCGTGATGGCATTGTATGGGCAGACTTTGGCACATATGCCGCAGGATGTACACTTATCCTCATCCACTCTACTTGTAATGGCCTCAACAGTAATTTTACCCGGAGACATCAACCTGGCTGCCCTCGCGGAAGCCGCAGAAGCTTGAGTCACGGCATCCTTGATATCCTTCGGGGACTCGGCCGTACCTGCAAAGAAGATTCCCGCGGAAGCAGAATCCACGGGCTGGAGTTTCGGATGGGCCTCAAGGTAAAATCCATCTGAGGTCTTTTGCAGGGCAAGCATTTCCTGGATTTTGTTCATATCTTCCGAGGGGACCAGTCCCTGGGAGAGGACAACCATCTCCACGTGATGCCTTTCAAGGTGATCGGTCGAGGTATTTTCCACGAAAAGCTTTAAATCGTGAGATCCCGGATCTTCCTGTACATCTCCGGGAAGCCCCCTGATATACTTGACTCCTTTGCCTTTGGAGCGCTGGAAAAGATCTTCAAAGCCCTTACCAAAGGCTCTGATATCGATGTAGAAGACCTTCACCTCCATATCAGGGTAATGTTCTTTGAGCATAAGGGTATCCTTTATGGTATTCATGCAGCAGATGTTGCTGCAATAAGGATTTGCCTTTTCATTGCCTGGAGACCGTGAGCCAACGCATTGAATAAACGCAACCGATTTGGGAACCTTGAGGTCGCTGAGACGGACCACTTCCCCCTTGGTCGGACCTCCGGCATTGATCAGGCGCTCAAACTCTAACGTGGTTACCATGTTGGGGAAGCGGGTATAGCCGTATTCATCCAAGGGTGTGGGGTCATAGGGCTCCATTCCGGTAGCCACCACAATGGTGCCCGCTTTTAAAGTCAACTCTTCATCTTGCGCATCGTAATCAATACATCCCTTCTCACAGGCCTCTTTGCACTTGCCACAGATTAGCGGGTCCTGCCCCAGGCAATCGAGGGGATTCAGCACATAGGCAGATGGCACAGCCTGGGGAAAAGGTATGAAGATGGCCTTACGGGAGCTCAAGCCTGTTTCGAACTCATCGGGCTTCAATACCGGGCAGGCCTGTGCACAGTCCCCGCATGCAGTACACTCGTTTTCGTTCACATAACGTGCTCTTTTCTGAACAGTTACCTCGAAATTACCCACATATCCCTTGATGCTCTTAATCTCGCTCAAGGTCATCAACTCAATCCTGGGATGTCGACCGACATCCGTCATCTTCGGACCGAGAATTCAGATGGAACAGTCCATGGTTGGATATGTCTTATCCAATTGGGCCATAACCCCGCCAATGGAGGGTTTTTTCTCGACCAAATAGACATGAAAACCATTGTCAGCAAGGTCGAGGGCAGCTTGAATGCCTGCAATACCGGCGCCGATAACCAGGCTCTTTTGGGTTACCGGAACCTCCAGTTCCTCAAGGGGCCTCAACAGCCTCACACGGGAGACGGCCATCTTCACGAGGTCCTTTGCCTTCTCGGTGGCATCTTTTTTCTCATGGGGATGGACCCATGAGCATTGCTCGCGGATGTTGGCCATCTCGAAGAGGTATGGGTTGAGTCCGGCTTCAGCACACATCTGCCGAAAGGTGGGTTCATGAAGCCTTGGTGAGCAGGAAGCCACAACCACCCGGTTAAGGCTCAGTTCCTTTATGTCCTGTTTGACCAGTTGCTGGCCAGGGTCAGCACACATGTAGGAATAGGATCGGGAGACAGTAACTCCCTCAAGGCCCTCTGCCCATTCGGCCACGGCATCACAATCTACGGCAGCAGCTATGTTCAAACCACACTGGCAAATGTAGACCCCTACTCGGATCTCTTCCTCCGGGGCCTTCAATGCCTGCACAATAGTCATGGGTTAACCTCCTAATAAAACTCCGAATTTATCTGTGCATGATTTTTATGTCTTGCTATAAGCCTGTTTTCCTTAATTGGAAAACGGAGTAATGGAGTATTGGAGTAATGGAGTATTGGATTATTCGCTGCCATATCTCGCATTACTCTCTTTCACCATCAGGTGATCGATCCATTCTCCACGTTCCCTTTTTTGTTCTAAGCTTTCAACCAGTTTTAGTAATCCGTTTTCAAGTTTGTATGCCAATGTATCCAA
>JAIVXD010000013.1:331-15758 GCA_048636195.1 Anaerolineales bacterium | reverse complement strand
TTCAAACAGTACTTCCTCGATGTCTCCTGTGCCTCCCAGGGCCTCGTCTATGGATGATGCTGCCTTTCGCCCGGCAGCAATAGCATGAATAATAGCCCCTGGCACTGCTGTCACATCACCACCAGCATAGACCCCTTTCATGCCAGTCTCAAGTGTATCCTCATCTACCACAATAAGGCCCTTGTCTACAGAGATCTGGCTCTTGTCTACAAGGAATTTCAGATCAGACGCCTGGCCTATGGCCAAAACAACCTGATCTCCTTCTATCTTCTCCTTTGAATCGTCAAAAGAGGGATTGAAAACGCACTGGTCATCAAATACCGACACACAATGAACCAGCTCCATGCCCGTGATTTGACCATTTTCGCTCAGGATTTTGTGCGGTCCCCATGAAGTCATCAAACGGATACCTTCGTCTAATACGCCCTGGATCTCCCATTCGTGGGCAGGCATCTCCTCCCTGCCCTCAAGACAAACCATGGTCACATCATTGGCTCCGCATCTCATTGCGCTAAGGGCCACGTCAACCGCCACATTGCCGCCTCCAACCACGATAACTCTGTTTTTGAGATGAATATCCTCTCCTTCCGCAACCTGTTTTAGAAAATCAACGCCCCATAAAACATCGGGCAGATCAGATCCTTCCAGCGGGATACGCCGGCTCAGTTGAGCCCCAACACCCAGAAATACAGCATCAAATCCGTCATTCTTGATCTGGTCCAGGGTAACATCCCTGCCCAGGGTCTGATTGGGTCTAAACTCAACTCCAAGGTCCAGGATTTCATTAATTTCCTTATCCAGAATATCCTTAGGAAGGCGGTAGGAAGGGATGCCGTAACGCATCATACCTCCAGGCTCGGCATGGCCGTCAAAAATTGTAACTGTATACCCCTGCTTCCTGAGATAAAAGGCCGCTGTTAAACCGGCAGGCCCAGCCCCAACAATCGCTACTTTTTTCCCTGTATCATTCCCTGCCCTTGCGTTTTCCTTCCACAGCCCCTTTTCGCCGTCAGCGGCATATCTCTTGAGAGCACAGATAGATACGGGCTCATTTACTTCTCCCCTCCGGCATACATCTTCACAGGGATGAATGCATACCCTGCCAAGAATTCCAGGCAAAGGCACTTTTTCCCTGATTACTGCATTTGCCTCGTCCCTTTTGCCCTGTGCGACCAGTCTCAAATACCCTGGAACATCAATATGGGCAGGACAGGCCTCTTTACATGGGACAATATCTTCTTCCTTCTTACCCGGTCGCACGGATTTGTCCATCAGAGCGCCCGTAGGGCAGACCTCAACACAGGCCGTGCAGAATTTACACCCGGAATCCTCAAGCGTAGGGCCAAGTGTCCCCACCTGGACCTGACCCTTTTCATCATACACAAAGCCCAGGGCCTCAATCCCCCTGAGATCGCGGCATGCGCGTATGCACCTTGTGCAACCGATACAAAGATTATAATCCCTTATAAACAGGGCATGGTTTTCAAGTATGGGAAGATCAGTGGGCACGAATTTTGGTGTTGTAGGAGAGATACCCACGTAGTTGGCCACATTCTGGAGTTCACAGTGGCCAAACAGTGTGCAGCATCTTTCGTTTTCCGGAACATTAGAGGAGCATTGGCTCCGGCTGCAGCCTTCCTGCTGGGCGCAGGTCAGGCAGGCATGACGATGACGAGTAAGTATAGGGATTAAATTTTCCTGGCGCTCGGCCTTGATCCGATCATTGTCGGTGATGACTACCATGCCCTCTTTGACTTCGGTCGAGCATGATTTCAATAGATCCGCTTCACCCTCAACCTCCACCACACAAAGGCCACAGCCTTTTCCTGCTTCCCCGGGCATGGCGTTTTCAATCTTACGCTCACCCTGGTATATCACCTTTGCCGCCTGAAGTCCTTCAGCCTGGGGAAGATCCGGATGAGAACAAAGGCTTGGGATATATATGTCCACCCCTCTGGCAGCCTCCAGGATGGTTGTGCCGGCCTGCGCTCCTATTTCCTGCCCGTCTATTGTCAGTTTTATCTGGTCCATTTCATCAACGATTTTATTATTTCTTTCTTCCTTTTCCCCTTTTGCAAAGGGCATGTCCGAAAAGAGCGGCACCGACAGCCCCGGCGATCTGGGTATCCCACTCGGTCTTCATGGCCTTGAGACCAACTAAAGGCATTAACCGGTCAATCACACCACGGTTCTTGGCCATCCCGCCTGTAATGGCAAACTCAGGGTTCACCCCAAGCCTTTCCACGAGGGAATAGATGCGCTCTGCCATGGCCTTGCAGTATACCGCAAGCACCTCTTCTATGGTCCAGCCTTTTCTCAAAAGTCCTGTGGCCTCTGATTTGGCATACACCACACAGGTACTGGATACAGCCTCAGGCTCTTCTCCTTTGTACTCAAATGAACGATCACCGACATCGTTAATGGGAACCCCAAGAAGGTCAGAAAAGACCTCCATACCGCGACCTGTGCCTGCCGCACATTTGTCATTCATAAGGAAATTAGTCACCCTGCCTTTCTCATCACACTGGATCGCCTTGATGTCCTGTCCGCCTACATCCAGCACCGTTCGAACCTCCGGACCGTAGATAAAGTTGCCTCCTCTGGCATGACAGGCAATCTCAGTGATAGATCGGTCAGCCATGGGGACGTTGACCCGGCCGTACCCGGTGCCGACACAGTAATCCATCCTGTCTTCCGGCATGTCCGTGACTTCCAGTGCATAATTCAACGCATTTCGGGCACTGTTGGGGCTGTCGAAACCGGTTCTCATGTTTGCGTACGCAAAAATCTGCCCGTCAGCCATAATAACTGCCTGGGAACTGACAGAGCCCACATCAATGCCCACGGTGATAAACTTCGCATTTTTCCAGTCTATATCAGGATTCTTCCAGTTGGACTCTGTCCATCTCCAGAATTCCTGTTTTTTCTCTTCTGCCATTTCCATTTCTCCCAGTCCTCAAGATTCTTTCCCCAGCTCGGCGACCACAACAGCCGCGCCCACAGCAGCGCTGAACTCGGGATCATCCGGGATAAATAGGGTTTCTACGTGTAGTTCCTTTTTAATCAATTCCACAAGCGCGGGGTTCCTAGCGACACCACCGATCATGACTACATCTTCATTTGCGCCAACCCGGCTAATCATGGAAACGATTCGACTGGCCATGGCGTCATGAATTGCCTTGCTGATATCAGACTTGTCGGTTTTCGCATGGATCAAGCCCACCACCTCGGACTCCGCAAATATGACACACTGGGCATTCATTGGAATCTCTTTGTCAGATTTTAAGGCCAGGGGACCCATCTCTTCCGCGGTCACTTCAAGAGCCCTTGCCATGCCTTCGATAAACGCACCGGCCCCTGCAGCACACTTTTCATTGATCGCAAAATCAACCACATCTCCCTTTTCGTCAATCTTAACGGCCCTCCCCTCTTCGGCGCCCACATCGGTCACGGTCCGGGCGTTGGGGAAGAAAAAGTTGGCGGCCTTTGCCATTGCCTTGATATCATTGACCAGGCTGACGACATTCTTGATCGAATTCTTACCTGACCCGGTGACACACGTACTCTCAACATCACTTTCCGAAATGCAGGCATCATCCAGGGCTTTGGCAAGAGATTCTGCAACGGCCTTTTCCTGATCAAAGCCGGTCAGGACAGACCCCTTGCCTATGATCTTTCCATCTTTCAAGATGATGGTCTTGGTGTTCTTCGCACCAAAATCAATTCCTGCAGTTATCATTTTCCCTAAACCTCACTTAGTAAACTTGGGGACGCCCTTGACAAACTGGACTAATTTACTTTTATTTTTCTACGGTCTAATGCTTTGGCAACAGCTGATGAGGAAATACCCATCTGACGCCCGGTCTCTGCCAGTGAGAGGCCAAAATCTTCAACCAGGTTCTGAATTAACCGATTTCTTAATCTTGATACTATTCGCCTCCGACTCCCGGCTCTCAATGCCTTAATACCAACTCCCTCGTCTTTACATTCTCTTTTGATATACCAAATAGCCAGTTCCAGATTCTCTTTCATAGAAAACTGCCTTTTTCTTTCTGTGTCGGACTGTTGGATCAGCTGCTGGACAAATTCACCGCTCCCCAATATCCGTTCATCCGACTTTTCACGCACTCCCTGACGAAGCATATCTTTTACCGCTACCCATCCTCCCTGAGACCGTATCAGACCCCCTCCAATCAGATCAGATCGATGCCCCTGTTCCACTCCATTTTCAACAAACTTCCGATAGGCCCTTCTGGCATCGCCAATCCTTTTGCCAAACCACTTCAAGACATATTCCTTGTCCTGCCAGTCATTTTTCAGTTTTCCTAAGATTACGGAATGTCCACACCAGCGATAACGTTCCAATTTATAAATAGAGTCGATAATTCCCGCTCTTAATGGGTTCAGGTGAATATAGCGAACAAGCTCTTGAAAATAGGCATCTTCTTCAACCACGATGGATTTATAACGGTTTTGGAACAAATGACCATGTCTGCCATGCCGTCGGTTATAAAAAACAGCATATCCCGTAAGTAATCTCATCATATATTTTGACAAACCCGACGGACCGCTCCGTAAAAAGATATGTGCATGATTACCCATCAGGGTCCAAGCGTAAATAGCCGTATCCATCTCCAGCGCAAGAGATCCCATACGATCCACAAAGCTCTTCCTATCTTTGTCGTCATCAACAATTTGTCTTTTTTCAATACCCCGGACGATAACATGATGCAAGGTCCCTGGCGCATCCAGCCTTGCTTGTCTCGGCAAAACATCCCTCCCTTGTCCATACGGTGAAAGTAATGCTACATCATTATGTCCAGTTAGTCAAGGACGTCCCCAAGTTTCTCGCTCGAATTTTTATTCCATCCTGGGAATGAGATGTCTTTTCCCATCTATATTAATAACATATTGATCGTCCACATCATCCATATAACCGGCTAATGAGAACAGGGCGTCCGCATTTAACTTTATTAGATCCTCATCATTTTGGATATACAGGTTGTCATTCTTTATTAATAATTTTTCCGGTTCAAGCTTAATATTCTCGCCTGTGTTGAGGCACAGGATCAGTCCGTCATCTCTTTTGATAATATAAAAGACAAAAAGCGGTGTATCTTCATATTGGAAATAGACCTTTTCAATAAAATGTTTATGTTCCTGCTCAAGAAAATAGCCGTCCTTATCCTTTTTTATCATCGAGTGAAAGTAATTGATAATCTTTTTATTCGTGAATTTTTCATCATCAATGTGCCATACTCCGTTTTTATCGAGCCTGAAAACGGCCTTTTCCTTGGGAATGATCATTACTGGTTTCTGTTCATTTGCCATTATAGCGTTCCGATTTGCTACTGTAAAAAAAGGGTCAAGTCTACTCTTGACTCTTATTTGGTTTCTCTTAAGATTTTAAAGTGGTTATTGTTTTTCATTCTTTCTCTTATCAACTTTTGCTATTCAATTTTAATGTTCAGCCATTGGGGATTCATGTATAAAGTAGTAGAAAGAGTCAAGAGTAGACCCCTATATATTGTATTTAGACAAGGTACAAGCTGACACAAAAGTTCAACATACAAAGTGTCGGTTTTCATCGACCTGTTAATCTATCTCGACTAACTCCTTACAACTCCCACAGCGCTTGGCACCGCGAAAGAGCTTGTCACTACAATGAGGGCATCTGTAGCGATTTTCCTCTTCTTCCACCCACTTTTCAGTACCCAACTTTTTTCTAGCAGGGACAGAGCGGAGTATTACTTTTTTACCAACAGGAACAGGAAAATCATCAATTAATTTACAAGGAAACTCTTTACATTGATGGCAGCCTTCATAATTTTTTTCCATGACACACGCTCGAATACCACATGCCTGGCAGTATACAAATTTTTCGTTTGACAAACAGCCTTTGCAGACTATTTGTTCAGGGGTAACACCATAAGCATTGGCTAATTTTTCTTTTAGTTTTTGATTATTGTCGCGACTTGCCATATAAACACCGCAAACGCCACAATATAGACCGCAAGGTGCTAATAATTCTGTGTTCATTTTGTTGTTTCCTCCCAAATCTACTTATTGTGATTTCAACGTAACTACTCAGGTTCAAAGTTCCATGGTTCACGGTTCAAGGTTAACTGATAAAAACTGCACGGTTTTGAGATATTGAGGGATTGCACATTGCGCGTAACTGCTGCCGTTCATAGGTTCATCAACTATGTCAAGCAATATGAAAAATGCAACCCCGCCGCAGGCGAAATCCCGCTTTCAGCGGGAAACTGTGAACTGTGAACCTGAGTTACGATATCTCAACATCATGAGGTTGATTCTGGCATGTCACATAATGGCTAATCCAGTATAGTCTGAGCCCGAAAAAGGAAGTTCTTATCACCGGCCGGTGCCTTCATACGCTGAACAAAACACACCGCAGACCTGAAAAGACCTCACTTGCAGATCGCACCTGCAGGTTGAGATTCTGGTTCTATAATTAAACGGGGAATTCATCATGTGCGTCAATACAAACACAACTGCTATTCCTAAGAGACAAAAGATATTTTCAGCGGTACGCTCAGTTTATCAAGGAATTCCGCCCGAGAATGGAAGCTCACCAGGAGCGGATAAACAACGGTGAACCTATTGAACCGAGCGATTATTTCGTGGAAAGGTTCAAGCTGACTGACGATTATCGCAGATTGCCCTATCTCGCCCCAGATTTACCGGAAGAACTGCTCCCGGTCACCTGGCTGCGGTCCGAGGCGACGGACCTCTTCGAACAGTATCTTGAACTGCTGACGGAACAGGCGAACCAGTATTTTGATTCCGTCCTGGAAGAGTATTAATCGTTGCCTATTCCTCTGACTCGGGTTTGAATGAAGGTGGGGGAGATATTAGCGCTTCGGTTAAAACGAAAGCTGCTTGTAGTGCCGATGTAGGGCAAAGCGGAAAACATTCTTTACAGTTCCAGCACTCCTTAGATGCTATCTCCGGAATGAAACTTATCTCTCGCCTTGTTCCTCTGTCAACAAATCCAACAGCGTTCTTCTTCTTGACCTCAGCACAGTATCTTACACATAGACCACAATGAATGCAAAATGAGGCCTCTTTTTCAAAACGGTCTTTGTCTGCTCCATACTCTTGAGCCAAATCCTGCAATGCCCAGGCATCTGGAGCATGAGCCAGCAATAGCTCTAAGATCATTTTGCGAATTCTATCTACCTTCTCAGACCTGGTTCTTACTACCAAATTTTCTTCTACCGGGTAAAGGCAGGCAGCAACGAGTTTTGTCCAGCCGCGAATTTCTGCTTCTACTGTGCAAATTCGGCAAGCCCCATAAGGCTCTAATTTCTCGTGGTGACAAAGTGTCGGAATAACTATCCCTACATTTTGTGCTGCCTCCAAAATGGTCATCCCTTCCCTAGCTTCGACTTCTCTTCCATCAATCTGTAAAAGGATTTCACTCATTTTTGTTTACTCTTTCTGATTATAATTCTTTCTTCTTCAGGGATAGGAGACGGAACAGGCTCGCCGGAAATCTTCTTCACCGCACCAAAGCGAGAGGGGCAAACTTCAAAGCAAGTTCCGCACTTTGTACATTTCTCCTGGTCAACTACATGGATCTTTTTCTTGCCACCGTCAATCGCCTCGGCAGGGCACTTCCTAAGGCAAATCATACAGGCCTTGCACTTATCCGGGTCAATATGGTACGAGATCAGCTCCTTGCAGGACAAAGCCGGGCACCTCTTCTCCTTGATGTGTGCCTCATACTCATCTCTGAAGTAGCGTAACGTGCTTAGAAACGGGTTAGGGGCACTCTTACCTAAAGCACACAGTGAGGCTTCAATGGCTGTCTCGGATAGCTCCTCCAAAAGCTCGATGTCGCCCTCTTTTCCCTTTCCTTCGGTGATATTCGTTAGAATCTTATGCATCTGCCTCAGGCCTTCACGGCATGGGACACATTTGCCGCACGATTCATCAGTGAGGAAGTCAATAAAGTACCTGGCGACATCAACCATACAGGTATCTTCATCCATTACAATCATCCCACCTGACCCCATCATTGAACCGGCCTTGGTGAGTTCATCAAAACCAACTTCCAAATCTAACAGTTCCTCAGGGATACATCCTCCAGACGGTCCCCCGGTCTGCACTGCTTTGAACCTCTTGCCTCCAGGGATTCCACCGCCTATCTTGTAGATAATATCTTTCAGGGTCATGCCCATGGGTACTTCCACAAGGCCGGTATTGGTTATCTTACCAACCAGGGAGAAAATCTTTGTTCCCTTGCTTCCTTCAGTTCCAAATTGAGCAAACCAGTCAGCGCCTTTATTGATGATAAGAGGTACATTTGCCCATGTCTCAACATTATTCAAAACGCTGGGTCTATCCCAAAGGCCCTTGATGGCGGTGTGGATATATTTCGGTCTGGGCTCTCCTGCCCTGCCTTCCAATGCCGTCATCAGAGCACTCGATTCACCACAGACGAAAGCGCCGGCTCCTTGGTGCACTTTAACAGTGAAATCAAAGCCTGAGCCAAGGATGTTTTTCCCAAGAAAACCATACTCCTCAGCCTTCTTGATAGCGATGTTCACATTCTCTACCGCTAAGGGGTATTCCTGTCGAACGTAAATATAGCCCTCGTGGGAGCCGATGGCATAGGCTCCGATGGTCAACCCCTCGAGGATTGAGTGAGGATTCCCCTCGAGAAGGCTCCTATCCATATAAGCTCCAGGGTCCCCCTCGTCTGCATTGACTATCACATATTTTATTTCGTCAGGGGCATTGCGAGATTCTTCCCACTTTCTCCCTGCGGGAAAGCCGCCACCTCCCCTCCCTCTCAGGTTAGATTTTTTGACTTCCTCCAATACTTGCTCGGAGGTCATCTGGGAAAGAGCTTTGGCTAACGCGGAATAACCACCGAGCGCCAGATAGTCATCGATGCTCTTAGGATCAATATTACCGTTGGAACCGAAAACAAGCCGCTCTTGGTTCTTGTAGAAGGGGATTTCAGATTCATGAATTATCTTTTCATTGGTGCTGGGGTCGATATAGAGTAAACGCTCTATGACCTTCTTCTCCTTTATAGTCTGGGAGACAATTTCAGGAACATCCTCAGGCTCTATTTGTAAATAACATATTTCCTCAGGGTGAATAACTATAATAGGACCCCTCTCACAAAAACCATGGCAACCAGTCTTCCTGATGTCTACCTCAGCACTTAAGCCTTGTTTTTTAATCTCCTCTTCAATACTCGCAGCGACTTCTCCACTACCAGTAGCATGGCAAGCAGATCCAGAACAGAGTGTAATACAAGGTTTATTTGGGTCTCTTTTCGACAAGATGCCCTTCCTGAGTTCTTCCAATTCAGCGGGTGAATTTATCCGCGACATAATTTTACCCTATTCATAGTTTTTTAACACGTCTGCTGTCTCGGCTGGCGCCATCTTACCGTGAGTCTTCCCATGGATTTCCATCACCGGTCCTAAAGCACAGCAGCCGAGGCAGTTAACAGTTTCCAGGCTGAACTTCAAATCCAAGTCCGTTTCGCCAGGTTTAATTCCAGTCAGGTCTTGCACCGTGTCGAGGATACGCGTCGCACCACGAACATGACAGGCAGTACCCACACAAATGTGAATTTCATGACGTCCTTTAGGAACTAAACTAAAGGCTTTATAAAAGGTAGCTATATGCTGTATCCGGGTTAAAGGAACTTGTAATTTTTCGCTGACCCTCTCTAATGCTTCCTTAGGAAGCCAATGATTTTCGCTCTGAATCTCCAGTATTACTTGAATTAATGAACTGGCTTCGCCCTGATATTTATCAATAATCTGATCGATTCTATCGTTATCCATAGTCGCTTTCCTAATCTTCTTCTTTCCCCTAATCCGGATAAACCGGAACCAAATTGAATATTGACGATTGAATATTGAATATTTATTGTATCGCTTCGCTCTGTCTTTTGATAAATAAAATTGATAGAATACATTCATTATTCAATTATACAAGTCATCTCACACTTTTTTCTGACATAAAAAACACGAATTTCAGGATTAAGATACTAATCTACAGCTAAGCTTTTTCACCTTTGTCTAAACCCTTAAGCGAGAGCAAAACGCTTTCCGCTTTCATCGTACCTGACAAATCCTTGTCTTGATGAACTGTTCATGTGTCTTGATACTTCAGACGGGTTTAGACCTAAATTCTCAGAGATTTCTCCAGTTGAAAGGGGTTTTTCTCGCAGGAGTAACATAATTTGGCTTATTGCCAATTTATCTACAATTAATTCATTAAATAACCTGTTTACCTCGTCACTGGTGAAAAATTTATTATACTCTTCTTCCGATTTAACAGGTACTCTCAGCCTCTCCCTTTCCACCAGCTTAATGTAGGGGACTAATTTGCTGACTGCTTCAAGTTTGAACTTCAATTCATTTTCGTCTATTCCTTCGCTTGTGCCAAGTGGTCCTAACTCCTTTACCATCCTGGAAAAGTCATTCGCCAGTGCGGCGAAACGGATTCCATCACTGGAAGACATAAATTCGATCCTTAACCTTTCCGGGTTCAGCCCTATGTGTTCCATTATTTTTTTAGCTAAAAGCACCATGCATAATGCATCGTAATTTCCATGCGTAACATAATTGCATTCACCGAGATGACAACCACCAATAAATACCCCATCCGTTCCATTTGAGAACGCTCGGAGGATAAATTTCAGGTCGATTCTACCGGAACACATGACGCGGATAAGCCTCATTTCAGGCGTATATTGCAGTCTGGAAACTCCAGCCAGGTCAGCAGCTCCGTATCCTCACCAATGGCATACAAAACCTAATATTCTTGGTTTAAATTTAAGTCCTGTACTCATTCGTTCTCACCTCCTTTGTTAGTAATCCCGGCTTTATTCATTCGTATACTTCTACACATCTCCAACCGCCGCATCCATTTGTTGTATGATCTCTTCCTCTGGAACCGCCGCATCAATTTGGCTCAAGATCTCTTCATCGGTAAAGTGCTTTAGAAAAATAGCCCCTGTTGGACACTTTGCGTTACAGAGACCATCTCCTTTACAGAGAACAGGATTAACCCTGGCCTTTTTGCCTTGTGGTGTATCATGAAACTCTATGGCGCCATACGTACAAGCTGTAATACATGCCCCACACGATACACAATCATCCTCTTTTACCTCGCAAACAGAACCTGAGACTGTGACTATATCGTGTGAGAGAAGGGTTAAAGCCCGACCTGCAGCTCCATAAGCCTGGGTAATCGCTTCCGTTATATGCTTGGGATAGTGAGCTGTCCCACACAGGAAAATGCCATCCGCGGCAAAGTCAACAGGTCTTAATTTAACATGGGCCTCTTTGAAAAATTCATCCGGTCCCAGAGAGACCTTGAATAATTGAGATATTTCCCTGTTTCCTGCGGGGGGAATCACGGCAGCAGACAAAGTGAGATAATCGGCATCTATAGCAAGCTTCTGACCTAAAATGGGATCGGTCACAGCCACCCTTAAGACCGGTCGCCCCTCTCCCTCAGCAGCCTCCACCTCGGGCTTATCATCCGGCTCATAGCGGATGAACTTTACATCCTTTTCTGACGCCTCCCGGTAATAGTCCTCCATAAGCCCATACGTTCTCATATCACGAAAGAGAATGTAGATATCCATCTCGGGGTTTATCTCTTTCAGTTTCAAGGCGTTTTTTATAGCATGGCTGCAACATACCCGGGCACAATAATTTCTGTCTTCATTTCTGCAGCCTACGCACTGGATCATCACGAGAGTTTGTGCATTAATCAGCTTTTCGTTTTCTTCGGAGATCTGTTCCTCCAACTCCAGCTGGGTCAATACCCTGTCATCTTCTCCATAAAGGTATTCGGTGGGTTTATATTCATCAGCACCTATAGCAATGACGGCTGCTCCATGCTTTATCTCTGTGGCCCCTCTTTCAGACTTCACCTTGGTTACGAAATTCCCGATATAACCGGTAGCCTCTGTGATGATGGCATCAGTATATACATGGATTAAGGGGTGCTGATAAACCTTGCGCACAAGATCACGCAAATATGCTTGAACATCCAGCCCTTCCAGGGTGTAATGGAGTCTTCGAGCCATTCCTCCTAAGTCTGTATCCTTTTCCACCAGATAAACATCATGTCCCTGGTTGGCTATGGAGAGAGCACAAGTCATGCCGGCTATACCTCCACCAACCACTAACGCCGTCTTGTTGACCGGCAGATCAATTTCCTGTAATGGCTCCAAAAGGGCAGTTCGGGCTACCGACATCCGGACAATGTCCTTTGCCTTTTGGGTGGCTTCTTCCGGTTCTTTAGAGTGGACCCAGGAGTTTTGCTCCCTGATATTACTCATTTCCAGGAAATATTGATTAATTCCCGCTTCCCGGACGGTGTCCCGGAATAACGGTTCAAGTGTCCTCGGACTGCAGGCAGCGATAACTACTCGATTAAGCCCTTTTTCTTTTGCAATGTCTGCTATTTCTTTGGCAGAATTGGTGGTACATGAAAAGAGCTGCTCCTGTGCATAAACAACATTTGGCAAGGTTAATGCATATTCGACTGTGGAAGGAACATCCACCACCCTCCCGATATTAGCCCCGCAATGACACACAAAGACTCCTACCCGCGGCTCTTCTTCTGACACATCCCTTTCAGGAGGATATATCCTTTCCTGTGTCAGTTTCCCTCTTCTGTAGTCAAGGCTCTCGCCACACTGGGACCCGGCCCCGCTGGCCGTAATAACCGACTCGGGGATGTCTAACGGCCCCTGAAAGGCTCCGCTTACAAAAATTCCCGGACAGGATGTCTCAATCGGATTAACCGGATTGGTTTTACAGAAGTTGTGAGAAGTAAGCTCTATTCCGAACTTTTCTGCCAGATCATTATGATCGGCAGGAGGATTTAATCCGACAGACAAGACCACCAGATCGAACTCTTCCTCTTTTACTCCATCTTCGGTAGTAGCATATTTTATGGTTACATTCTTGGTTTCAGGGATCTCTTTTCCTATTGATACGTAGCTTCTAACAAATTTAACGCCTGGCATATCAGCTGCCCTTTGATAGTATGTCTCAAAGTCCTTGCCATAAGAACGAATATCGTTGTGGAATATGGTACACTCTACATCCGGATAATGATCTTTTGTCAAAAGCACCTGTTTCTGGGTATAGGTGCAACATACGGCTGAACAATAGCTGTTATCCCCCTCGGTAACCCGTCTCGAACCTACACATTGAATCCAGGCTATTTTATGGGGATGTTTCTCGTCTGAAGGCCTCTTTACCTCACCCTCATATGGTCCGGTTGCAGACAGTAAACGCTCAAAGTCAAGACTGGTTACTACGTTCGGCATCTTTCCATAGCCATACTCATCCTTCACCCCGGGATCAAATGGTTCAAAGCCCGGAGACAGAAGTATTGCTCCTACTTTTACTTCCATCTTTTCCGGCTGCTGGCTGAAATCTATGGCGCCATTCTCACAAACCGCCTCACAAATACGGCATTTCTTCTCTTTAAGATAGAGACAGTTTTCATCTATATAGCTGACAAGAGGAACTGCTATGGAAAAGTATATATGAACGGCCTTATTCGTGGACAATTCTTGATTATACGGATCAGGGATCAAAGCCGGGCAGTATTCTGCACAGGTAGCACAGCCGGTACACTTATCCTCTATAATGTATCTGGGCTTTTTTATCAGGGTTACCGTAAAGTCTCCCGCTTCCCCTTCTACATCGTCAACTTCCGTATAGGTCAGTATTTCAATATTTGTATGACGGTCGGCCTCGACCATTTTGGGTGCAAGTATTCATGTGGAGCACTCATTGGTGGGGAACGTCTTGTCAAGCTGGCCCATATGGCCGCCAATTGACGGCCCCTTCTCGACCAAATAGACCTTAAAACCCGCAGTGGCAAGATCAAGAGAGGCCTGAATCCCGCTGATCCCTGCACCAACAACCATGACGTCTCCAAAGTTGCCCTTCCCGGAACCTTCAAAAAGTTGCCGAATTCTTTCTTCCGGCAATAGTTCTTTCTCCACTTTCTGTAACCTCATTAGATGGAATCTAAATAACTTCCTGTATTATCTCCGTGATGTCTTTAATCTCTATCTTTTCGTCGGCCCCCATGGTTACTCTGCTATCCTCAAGCATGGTAATGCAGTAGGGGCAGGCAGTAACAAGCACCTCAGCCCCGACATCCATTGCCTGTTCTATTCTTAGGTCGGAGAATCTCTCACCCTTTTGAGTTTCCATCCAGACCCTGCCTCCTCCACCTCCGCAACAGAGACTATCTTCCCGTGACTCAGGCATTTCAATCAGTTCTAAACCGGGAACTTTTTTTAACACCTCCCGGGGCTCGTCATAGATGCCGTTATGTCGACCTAAGTAACAGGGATCATGATAGGTAATTTTTTTAGCATACTCCCCTGTAAGTTTAATCCTGCACTCATTAATAAGCTCGAACAGGTATTGGGATATATGAATCACCTCAAAATTTACCATAAATTGGGGATACTCGTTCTTGAAGGTATGGTAACAGTGAGGAGAATTAACAAGTATTCTTTTTACCCCATTATCGACAAACGTTTTGATGTTTTCCTTAGCCAAACGTTTAAATAATTCTTCATCACCGGTCTTGCGGATACTTTCTCCACAGCAGTTCTCCGCTTCGCCCAATATCCCGAAATCCACTCCTGCCCGCTTGAGGATATCGGCTGTGGCAACAGCTACCTTTTTTAATCTTGGGTCATAGCAGAGGTAGCAGCCGGGGAAATACAAAACGTTCATCCCCTCGGTGAACGTTTTTACAGAAAGACCTTTTGCCCAATCACCCCTCTTTTTTCGTTCTTCGCCAAGGGGGTTTCCTTCACCCATGAGGCCCCCGACCGCAGTACGGAGAGGCTTTACAGACTCCGGAAAAACACCATATTCCGTGGCAACCTTGCGCAAGGCTATTCCCGACTCTATCTGATTAACATCCCTTGGGCACTGCTGAGGACATCTTCCGCAGGTCGTACAAAGCCACATCTCTTCACTTTCTATCTCAGTAAAACCGAACACAGCCTGCCGGACCAGCTTGCGCATGCTAAAGGTTCTAACCCTATTCCACGGACAAACCGTATCACATAATCCGCATTGAAAGCACCGCTTAAAGGCATCTCCGCCGCTCTCTTTTATGACATCGACAATCTCTTTGTACTCGGCTATATTCTCCACGGTCTTTTTTAGTCCTTTTCTTTACCGTAATTCTTTAGTCCTTCACTGACATCCTGGCAACGGTATCCATTATCTTGTCCAATCCAAATTTGTCTGCCAAGGATTCCAATCCTATCTCCATCTCCTCCAGCTCCACTTCTTCTTCTACTTCCTCTTCCCTTTCTTCGTAAGTCAGGGCATCAGTTATGCACCACTGAACACACAAGGGCTCT
>JAIVXD010000013.1:0-318 GCA_048636195.1 Anaerolineales bacterium | reverse complement strand
TCGGGTTCTTTGAAAAGATCCCTGGATGGGCAGGAAGCCCTGCAGAAGGCACACTCGTCGTATTCCTTTCCGTCAATCGTGTATTTGTCTCTGCCCATACATTCGGATGCAGTATACTCACCCGCGTATACAGGAACATATACGTCTTTAAGTGGGTCATGAATCACCCGAATACGAGACCTCGCCGGATTATTGCTGCTATATTTTGGCGTAGCGTGAAAGGCGGAGCAGATTAGCTCACATGCCCGGCAACCATTGCATAAATCAACATCAACTTTTATTGTTTTAATTATTTTCTTTTTTATCTCACCCATGACG
>JAIVXD010000012.1:0-16511 GCA_048636195.1 Anaerolineales bacterium | reverse complement strand
GGGTCCACTGTGAGCTCGTAAACACGGGCTGTTGCATCTATTACCCCTTTGGTGACCGGGTGTTCGGTCAGCCTTTCAATCTTTTTGCCTCCCATAAAGAGCCTTGGGGTAAGTCTGGCAACGCGCTCGCGGTATTCATCCGGTGTTATTATAGCCATTTAGTCCTCCAATTTATTACAAAGAATTCTTTTGAATCGAAGGCAGTGTAAGAAAAACGCGATTGTGGGTCAATGGAAAAGGCTTCCTATGATTTGGTATTCGGGTTTATTCCGAATGAAGGCATTTAAAAATGAGCGGCGAATGAATCAAGAGCACACGTGGATACCCTTTCCCACGTGTGCCCTAAATTAAAAGAATTTGCTAACTTTACTTCATATAAATTGCGAAAGCCCTTGCAGGGAATCCCGTGCATTCTTTGATTTTAGGCCATGTTACAACAATTATTGCGCCAGTGGCTGGAACCTGATCAAGGTTGTGTAAGCATTCAATTGTCCAATGACCATGGCGATGAATCCATGTTTGGCTTTCAAATGTGGGTGTAGCATCCACATCCATGCTTTCATGACCTTGCGCAAGAATTTGTCTTTCCTCGAAAAGGAACTTGATTGATTCAACACCCCATGAAGGGAACGGATGTCTTGAAAAGCGCTTTGGATTTGATTCAAAGTCTTTACCCTGGTCCGTTCTCAAAGCCACAAAAGCCCCTTCGGGGATCTTCCCGTTCTTCTGTTCCCACTCTTTTATATCCGCCACAGTACATACATGGTTCGGCTCTTTCACCAGTTTGGGTGTTATATCAATAACACATAATGGTGCAATCATTTCGTTTACGGGAATCTCTCCAGCAGACATACCATTTTCAACAAAATGGGAAGGGGGGCCAATATGGGTACCATTATGACCAACTGTAATATAGCGTTTGGCTCTGAAACCGTGTTCGCTTATCGTCCAAGGTTTACCTGTTTTGCGGTTGTTAACCCATTCCCATTTTAAAGGACCAAAACCTTCCCAAATCGGAGTCGTGGTAGAGATAGTGGTAGACAGATCCACAAAAGTCGCCTTTTTAAAATAGGTATTGTAAACATCCCACATGCTCTCTGCGTTTGCCATAGATACGGTGCTCAGCATAACAGCACCTGTTAGCATTATTACCGTTAGTAACAGTTTTCCTCTTCGCATGACTTATCCTCCTTTTTTTTGTTTTTGCCACATTAAAAGTTATTAATCTATCCTTTCACTCCTTCAATTCTGATTTAGTCAACGAAACCCCGGAAATACGATCCATGCCTCTGTTCAGCCTGCCGGCGATCTCCTATTTGAACACCAAGAGACCTGTCTCATCTAGTCGATTCTCTCCATCCATCCGTATGGGTCTTCGGCCTCGCCGTACTGAATGGCGATAAGTTGGTCGAAGAGTTTTTGGGTCAAGGGGCCGGTCTGGCCATCTGAGATTTCATAGTCTTGACCTTTGTAATGGAGTACGGAGACAGGTGAGACGATGGCTGCCGTGCCTGAACCGAAAACCTCTTCCAGCTCACCAGACCGGATCTTGTCGATGACCTCGTCGATGGTAATTTGCCTCTCCTGGACGTTGAGGCCCATATCCTTGGTCATGGTGATGATCGAGTTACGAGTTATGCCAGGAAGGATGGTTCCACCAAGGGGAGCGGTGACCAGTTCCTCCTTGAACTTGAAGAAGATGTTCATCGACCCTACTTCCTCGATGTATTTCCTCTCCCTGCCGTCGAGCCACAGTACCTGGTTGAAGCCCTTTTCATTAGCCTCGACCTGGGCTTTGAGGCTGGCGGCGTAGTTGCCGGCCGTCTTGGCCTCGCCGATGCCGCCGGGGGCGGTCCTGATGTAAGTGTCTTCGACCATGATCTTGATGGGGGCGAAACCCTCGGGATAATATGGCCCCACCGGGCCGGTGATAATATAGAGGAGGTACTCGTTGGCCGGCCGGAGACCAAGGAAGGGCTCAGTAGCGATGATATTTGGTCGGACGTAGAGTGATGTCCCCGGCGAGGAGGGAACCCAATCCTTATCCACTGTGATAAGCTGTTTCACCGCATCATAGACGAGTTCCCCGGGAAAGGCCGGGATACACAACTGCCCGCAGGTCCGGCTCATCCGTTTGATGTTTTCCCAGGGCCTGAAGAGTAAAATTTCGTCCTTCTTGGAGCGATAGGCCTTGAGCCCCTCGAAGGCCTCCTGGGCGTAATGGAGGATGGCCGCGGCCGGATAAAGCTGGAGGGGGGCGTAAGGTTCGATGCGGGGATTATGCCAGCTATCCTCGGCAGTGTAATCCAGTTTGAACATGTGGTTGGACATGTATACGCCGAAGCCAAGTTTGGATTCGTCGATCAGTTTTTGTTTGGCCATAGCCGGGCGAACTTTAGTAACCGGGATTTGCATATTAATACTCCTTTCTTTAAAGACAATCAAAGACCACCCAGGGTGTCCAACTGGGCCTGGGCGTCGTAGTCATATTCTGCCGGATCGGTGATCTTGTAGCCGTCCGGCATGGTCACCGGCGGTTCGTCCCTGAGTGACTTGACCAGCTCCATAACCTGTTCGATTTTGTCCTCATCTCCTTCCAGAGTCATGTGGACCGAACCCTCTGAGCCGCCCACGCCGCCCGAGCCGACATTGTATGCCCTGACGCCATAAAGGATCGCGAAGGCCTCTATCTCTGTGATGGCCTTTGCTTCGGGCAGGGGGACTATCTTGGCCGGCAGGCCGGTCGAATACTTGAAGTGATAGACGCCGGTGTGCTGGGCAGCGGTCATGACGCAGGGGACCATCTTTTCCAGGCTCACCGGAACGATGAATTCCGCTCCCCGCGGGGTGACTACAGGCCAGGACATGCCCATTGTGCCGCACTTGAGGGAAGAGGCGTAGGTTCCGGTCAGGCCGGTGTAGTCTATGGCATTACCCCCCTTGATGACCACGTCGCCCTTTTTAAACTTGAGGATCTCCACATTGGAGTCTGCCCCTTCGATCACCTTGCCCTTTTCGATGACGTGCCATGCCGAAGGCGGCGGGGTGGTCGTAATGTTGGTCATTCCCTGCCCGATGAAGCCGACCGTCTGATTGGCCTTGTTATCGATGGTAATATCAAAGAACTCCTCGGTAACAAAGGCGTTGGTAATGCCGCGGGCAATGATTATCATGCCGTTCTTATAGGCCTCCTGGACGATGGGACAGGCCACCGCCCCCTTAGCGACCAGACGACGGGACTGGGCCGGATTCAAAACAACCAGGGCTGCGGCCTGTTTTTTGCCCGGTGTCGGTTGCGGTGGATCAATTGGGTAGAGCATGGATACCTCCTTTTTCTCTCTCAAGAAATCATATAAAAGTAAGAATCATCTCAGTGGCCCGAACTGCCTCTCGGGTTAAGTTTCATATCCTGTTTCTGAATAGCAAAATTGATGTAATCTATCTCGCAGAGCAGAAGGTTTTTTAATATATCTAAAACGACAATACCACAAGTTATTTCAGGTTATCCGTTAATCGGGATCAGGAGATACATCAGGTTCAACCTGATAAGCATCGGTCAAGCGGTTTGTGCCGTGGAACAGATGTTACATAGCTCAACGCATCGCTCAATTAAATATCATCAAGGCATGTTGGATGGCATGCTCAAGAAGGATTTCAATGAAGTGGTCAAATGGCTAAAGTTGGATTTGAATCAATCATTTACGCGGATTCTCAAAGTATTAAAATGTTAGATGCGTTTACCATGGCAGTCCTGCAGCAATTCTGATTATCACCTTTAGACTTTGCTAATGTTGGGCAAGGTTGAAGCCATGATGATAATTGCTGCCAGGGCTGCCTTCCGCTTGACATTATTGGGATTTTTCTTTATAATATAGAAGTTTTACTACCCACCATATCACCCTGAAAAGCCGAGGACACGTCCCAGTTAGAAAGCAAAAATGATAGGTATGATTTCAGTTCAGTCTAGAGCTGAAAAATTTGAGAAGTAATATTATTGAAAGGAGATACCTGATTTTATGGAATATTCGATCAGCCCGGACGGCGAGAAATTCAAAATACCCGAAGAAGAGGATTACGCACGAGAATACGAGAGGCTTGAGAAGCTGGTAACGGCCCGCAGAGAAGAGGGCTTCGAAATTGTGGTGGTCATGGGCCTGGGTTTTGTGGGAGCTGTGATGGCCGGTGTGGTGGCAGATTCTGTGGACAAAAAGACAGGCAAATCTGCTAAATATGTGATCGGCATGCAGAGGCCGAGCACGCGCAGCTTCTGGAAGATACCGCTTTTTAGCCGGGGCATATCACCCATAAAGGCAGAGGATCCTGAAGTTGCCCCTATGATTGAGCGATGCGTAAATAAGAAACAGACAATGACGGCTACTTTTACATACGATGCCCTGAAGCTGGCAGATGTTCTGGTGGTGGATGTCCAATGCGATTTTCTCAAGCAGGAACTGGGCAATCTCAGGAGCGGATATGCGGACATTAGCGCACTGGAGACCAGCTTTAAGAAAATAGGGGAGAAGATATCGCCCCATTGCCTCGTATTGATAGAAACCACCGTGCCGCCTGGCACTACGGAGTATGTGGCCTACCCGCTGCTAAAAAAGGCATTCAGGACCCGGGGCATTGATGATGAACCATTATTGGCCCATAGCTTTGAAAGGGTAATGCCTGGAAAAGATTACGTGCGTTCCATTAGAGACTTCTGGCGCGTGTGCAGCGGGATCAACCAAGATGCACGGGAGAAGGTCACCCAGTTTCTGTCCGAAATCCTCAATGTGGATGAATTCCCGTTAACTGTCCTTGACAGGCCCATTGAAAGCGAGACCTGCAAAATTGTGGAAAACAGTTACAGGGCCACCATACTTGCCTTTCTTCATGAATGGAGCCTGTTCGCAGAGAACAACGGCGTTGATCTTATTAAAGTAACGAATGCCATTAAGGTTCGGCCCACCCATAGCAACATTATTTTTCCAGGCCCTGGAATCGGCGGCTATTGTCTCCCCAAAGATGGAGGTTTAGGTATCTGGGCCGACAAGCATTTGATGGGCTTTGAGAACGATATATTCAAGATCACTCCACAGGCCATTGATATTAATGACACAAGAGGATTGCATGCGGCCAGGTTAGTGCGGGACGCGCTCAGAAATATGGGCCGCATTGTGGCGGCCTCACAGGTTACTGTCCTCGGGGTTTCCTACCGCGAAGATGTGGGGGATACCCGGTACAGCGGATCTGAGATTATTGCCCGGAAATTGACCGAAATGGGGGCTGAAGTTAAGGCCCATGATCCCTATGTACAACATTGGTGGGAGCTTGAAAAACAGGATACCTACCCGGCAGTGGGCGCGAGCTGGGCACGGTTTTTCCGGAACCAGGAAGACCTCAGTAAATTCAAGATGTCGGCTGACCTTGAGGAGGCCCTTAAAAATTCTGACGCCGTGGTCCTTGCCGTCCGGCATAAGGCCTATTTAGAACTCGATCCGGACGAAGTGGTCAGGATGGTTGGCTCCCCCCTTGCGGTTGTGGACTGTTTCGGCATCCTGGATGATGCCAGGATCGAGCGGTACTTTGAATTGGGATGTGAGGTCAAGGGCCTGGGTCGTGGTCACATAAACCGCATAAAAGATAAGGTTCGAAAAAGGGTTTAGGGCTTGGCATACCTGATTAAAAGAGCTGAGGTGAAGCAAAAAATAGCCAAGTAGATAAAGACCAGGCTGAAATTACCATGGGTTGCGTCGAGCAAATGGCCGCTTAGCCACGGTCCCAAGGCACCCGCAATGAAACCATAGGCCGTAAACACCAGACCAAAAATAGCTCCGAAGTGCTTCATTCCAAAACAGTCGCTGGCCAGCGGGGCCGAGACAGCGAACAGGGTGCCAAAGGCAAAACCCACTATCGCCGCAAGCACGGCCCATGAAACAAGACCTTCCACGAGAGGCAGCAACAGGTATGCGCACCCGGCCCCGAGAAACGCCAGCGTCATGGTCACATTACGTCCGAAAAGGTCAGACAGGTGCCCGCTTACCAGTCTGCTCAGGCCATTGGTCAGGTTAAATGCGGTCAATATCAGTACCGCCTCCTTTATGGCCAAGCCCCTTGCCAGTCCGAACGAGGTAGAAAGGGTTACCATAGCGATGCCTGCCGCCCCGCCCAGGGCCCAGGTCAACCACAGAACCCAGAATGTTCTGGTACGCAAGCTCTGGGCCACTGTAAGAGATATGCCCGGACCAAGGCCGCCGCTATCAGACTGGCCCGACAGAGAGGACTCCAACGCCTTTGGAGGTCGCATAAATGGTGCCGCAACTACACCAATGACTAAGGCCACAAGCCCTAAAATCAGAGTCATGGGAGCATATCCCAGGTAATATAGCATCTGGCTGAAAATGGGTGACATGATGGCCGCTGAGAGGCCGAAGACCATGCTCACCAATCCCGAAACCAATCCACGCCTGTGGGGATACCATTGTTGGACAATCGTCATGGCCGGTATGTAGATAAGCGAGGATGAAGCGCCCACAAGAAAGGCCCACAAGTACACGTGGTTTATGCTGGCGGCCTGGCCGACAATGATAGTACTCGTGCCGCAAAGGACTCCTCCTATTACGGTCAACCATGCAGGTCCGATCTTTTCCTGCCAGCGGCCGGTAAGGAACATAAATATACCCACCGCAGCAAGCACAAAGAAAAGCGTCTGGCCAATCGCTCCCCGGCCCACATCAAATGTAGCCTGCCAATACTGTCCCATAACGCCGGGAAAGCTGAAGATAAAGGCCCCGGGCCAAAATATGGCTGCACAACTGGCGGTCAGGGCCACTGGCCCTTTAAGACGATTAGTCATGTCTGCCTCGTTTTGATGGTGATAGAGCTTTTGTGTCAAATCTACCTTCATGTTGTTATTTTGTCAAGAATTTAAGGAGGTTCCGTAGATTTACCTGCAAAGGTGTTTGCAATTCTTAAAAAAGTTCCCAATCATAGATATAATCATCTTTTTCAAAGCGAAAATCAGGCAGATATGGCTGATACTATAATGGAGAAAGCTGGACATCTTTTGGCTTATATGTGTATTATTTTAACAAAACTATTTGGGGGTAAAAATGACCGGCGTGAATCCTATAAAATATAAAATCCATCTGGAACCGGACTTAAAGAACTTCAGATTTGCGGGGAGCACTGAAATCCTGTTAGATGCTGTAAGACCGGTGAGTGAAATTATCCTGAATATCCTGGAATTGGCCATCTGGAATTGTAAGGTGCGGGTGGGTGACAGTTTTGTGGATTGTCCGTTTTATGTGAATCCTACGAAAGAAGAGGTGACAGTATCCCTTCCAAAGGAAATGGCAGGCAACATCACACTGATGATAGATTACGTGGGCCACATAAATGACAAGATGGCCGGATTTTACAGAAGTCAGTACAAAAGTGAGGGAAAGGTAAGATACATTGCAGTGACCCAGTTTGAGGAAAGTGACGCGCGAAGGGCGTTTCCCTGCTTTGACCATCCGGAAAAGAAAGCAATATTTGATATTGAAATGATAATTGATGAAAACCTGGCGGCCATATCCAACCAACCAATAAGCGAAGAACAGCCTCTGGGAGACGGGAGGAAGCTCGTCAAATTCCAGCAGACGCCTAAGATGTCCACATATCTGCTTTTCTTCGGCGCAGGTGAGTTTGAGTTCATTGAAGACCCCGGGGAAGTGCTTGTTCGTGCAGCAACAATGCCCGGAATGACAGAATATGCCGGATTCGGGCTCGAATTCGGCAGAAAATCCTTAGACTTCTGTGAAGATAACTTTGGGACAAAATACCCCCTTCCAAAACTTGATCTGATTGCCATCCAGGATTTCGCTTTTGGTGCAATGGAGAACTGGGGTGCAATTACATTCCGGGAAAACCTGCTTCTCCATTTTCCGGAAATTACGTCCAGGGCAGGTGAGGAAAGGATATGTGAGGTTGTTGCCCATGAGATCGTGCATCAATGGTTTGGGAATCTGGTCACGCCTTCTGATTGGAAGTACCTCTGGTTAAACGAAAGCTTTGCCACATATTTTGGGTATGGCGCTGTGGCGTACTACCATCCTGAGTGGGATATCTGGGAGCAGTTTCTGAACGGCCAAACCGACATAGCCCTTGAACGTGACGCATTACACGAAACATTTCCCATTGAGATTCCAGGAGGCGAGCATGTGGTCATTAACACCAGCACTGCCCCGATTATTTATAACAAGGGCGCGAGTATACTTAGATACATCAAGGAATATATGGGGGATGATAGCTTTAAAGAAGGCCTCAAATATTACTTGAAAATGAATGAATATGCCTGTGCGTCAAGCTCCTCAATGTGGAAATCATTTGAAGAAGTCTCAGATAAACCCGTAACCAGGATTATGAAAAGCTGGGTTGAACAACCGGGATTTCCCATTGTCGAAGTGAAAAGAGACGGGCAGAAGCTTATGATCACACAGAAAAGGTTCACCTACCTGCCGAATGAATATGATCAGGAATGGTTCATACCTATCACTGTAAGAGTCTTTTATGAAAATGGTGAGACAGGATCAATAACAACCCTTCTTGATAGTAAACAGGGGGTCATTGATATTGGAAGGCATGTGATTTCGTACAAAGTCAATGACAGGCAAGCTGGATTTTTCAGGGTCAGGTATAATGATGAAAGAAATATGCAGGAGCTTGGCAACCGTGTATCAAGAAGGGAATTACCGTCAGAGGATAGATGGGGCCTTCAAAATGACCTCTATGCACTGGTTAAAAGTGGTGACGCTTCCATTGATGATTATCTGAGTTTTCTTTCCAATTATACACAGGAAGACGATTTCCTTCCCCTCATAGGGATTGCGGGGAACCTGTTTCATGCATACCTGGTATTAGAAAATGTTCAAAGAGAGAAGGTTGCATCATTCGGTAAACCGTTCCTTGAAAGCGTGCTTGCACATATTGGATATGAGCCGGGGGCAAATGAAAAACACACCAGATCTATTCTGAGAGACCAGATCATTTTTCATGCTGTGCTGTATGGTTCGAAAGATGTTGAAGACATGGCTCTTAGGAAGTTTATATCCTTAATGCGCAACGAGGCCATCCATCCGGATATTGTAAAAAGTATCATGCAGGTGGGGGCCTTGAATGGTGATGGCAAGGCGTTTGACTGGTTTGAGACGAGATTCAATACATCTGAAAGTGAACATGATAGGATGAATATCCTGGTGGCCTTGGGGTGCTTTCGTGAAAAAAAACTGATTCAAAGGGCCCAGCAATACATCCTGGGCAGAGTGCCGGGCCGGAATAAATTTGTCCCCATAGCATCAATGACTGCCAACCCGAATGCGGTACCCCATATGTGGGATTGGTTTAGGTCGCAGTTGAATGCTCTCGAACAGTTCCATCCACTGCATTATGAAAGGGTCGTTGCGGGAATTATCCCGGTGTGTGGTCTTGGAAGAGAAGGTGAAGTAACGGCATTCTTTAAAGATTACATGCGCAAAAAAAGTATGGCCAGTGATGCCATCAAACTGTCTTTGGAAAAGCTTGAGATAAACTCCAGGATGAGAAACGCCTAATCGAACTCAAACCTTTTCTCCTCAAAAAGTTTTAGACACGCCTCAACAACTTCACGGTCATAGAACGAGCCCTTGTTCCTGGAGATTTCCTGTAATGCCTTATCAATGCCTAAGGCAGGCCGGTAGGGTCGATGGGAGGCCATGGCCTCCACAACATCGGCCACACCCAGGATCCTGGATTCTAAGAGAATCCCTTCACCGGACAATCCCGCAGGATACCCTGAACCGTTCATCCTTTCGTGATGTTGAAGTACCATTTGGGCGATTGGCCACGGAAATTCATTGGTTTTCAGTATGTCGTAACCTACCTGCGGGTGCGTTTTGATCAGTTCGAATTCGATCTCAGTTATGCGGCCCGGTTTGCTCAGGATCTCAGCCGGGATAGATATTTTGCCGAGATCATGAATTACTCCGCCCATGCGGATACCATAAATTTGATCGTCAGGAAGACCCATTTCTTTGGCAATGGCGCAGGCAAGATCCGCCACACGCTGTTGATGACCTGCCGTATATGGGTCCCTTGTTTCGACAGTGCTTGCTATGGCCAGGATACTGCCTTCCAGGGCCTTTCCAAGTTTTTCCATGCTGTCCTGTAGTGCAGCCGTGCGCTCCATCACCATTTTCTGCAAACTTTCACGGTAAGCCCGATTATCAATCTCAAGCTGCCGGCGTCTAAGCACATTGGCTACACTGATGAGCACGCCATTTCGGTTGAATGGTTTGATGATGTAGTCATAAACGCCAATTTCCAGGGCAGACTCTGCGGTCATTGGGTCATCCAGGCCGGTCACCATGACCGCCGCTGTGTCCGGATATTCCGATACGGCGTAGCGAATGAAATCGAGCCCTGACTCCCCGGGCATGTCTATATCGCAAAGGATCAAATCAAAACGCCGGTCATTTAAAAACCCACGGGCCTCTGATGCGCTGGCGCCAAGGATGCAATTATGGCCATCCGATTCAAGTATCTGTCCGATGAGCACCCGGATCGGTTCCTCATCATCAATAATCAAGATATGTGTCACTGTGTTTCACCATCGGGGGCCTTTTTATCCAACACCCTGCGGACAATTTTGGCCATTTCGCTAAGATCAATAGGTTTCATGACAAATTCTCGAATCCCTGTGGCCCTGGCCTTGTCATGGGTGACCATCTCACTGAATCCTGAGCAAAGAATAATGGGGAGGTCGGCTCGGATTTGAAGTAGTTTTCCGGCAAGCTCAAGGCCAGTCATGTCCGGCATGGTCATGTCGGTAACCACAAGGTCGAAACTCTGTGGCTGTGCCCTGAAGATTTCCAGTGCCTCGATGCTGTTCGTCTTAGTTGTTACTGTATAACCCAAAGGCTTGAGCATATGTTCGCCAAGATCTGCCAGGACGTGCTCATCGTCTACAAAAAGCACTCGCTCGTTTCCCCTGGGAAGCGACGTGGCAAGGTCAATGTCCTGCGAACCCTCTTCCACAATGCTGGGGAGAAATATATTGAAAGTTGTTCCTCTGTTATGCTCACTATATACAGTGAGCGTTCCGCCGTGGTTTTTAACTATTCCGTGAACCACTGTAAGCCCTAAACCGGATCCCTTTTCTCCTGCTTTTGATGTAAAATCGGGATCGAAGATCTTCTGGATAGTTGAGCGGGATATTCCATGCCCGGTATCGCTTACCGTTAGTTTTACATAGGGTCCAGGCTTTAAGCCCTGGTGCTGATCTGTGAAGCGAGAATCAAGCTCAATGTCGGACAGGATTACTTCCAGTATGCCTCCCTTCTCATCCATGCTGCGGGCCGCGTTAGTGCATAGATTCACCAACATTTGATGGATCTGGGTCGGGTCGGCCATAACCTTTCCGGAGCCGTTTTTGATATCCTGGCGGATCTCAATGGTAGTGGGCAGGGCCGCCCTGAGCATTTTGAGGGCCTCCTTTATTACAAGACTGACTTGCAACGGCTTTTTGTCCTGATCGGTTTGCCGGCTGAAAGTGAGCAACTGCTTCACCAGATCTCGTGCCCGATAACCCGCCTTGAGCACTTCCTCCAAATTCGTATGTATTGGGGTCTCCTGTTGGGTGCGGCCCATTGCTATCTCAGTGTAACCAAGGATGGCAGTGAGAATATTGTTGAAGTCGTGGGCAATGCCTCCTGTGAGGGCACTGATTGCCTCGTTCTTTTGTGTTCGTCGAAGTAAGGCTTCAAGTTTTTCCTTTTCTTCGCGCAAAAGATCTTCTGCTTTTTTCATTCGTAGCGAGGCATTGATTTGCGCGACCAGTACATTTTCATCAATGGATTTATCAAGAAAAGAGTTAGCGCCAAGCTCTAATCCTTTAGCATGACTTTTGGAATCTATGGTTCCACCCGCAAGTATGATAGGGATATCTTGTGTGTTTTCATCGGATTTAAGCCTCTTTATTACCTCAAATCCTTCTATTTCGGGTATCTCGATATCAAGGAGAATCGTATCTGGAAACTCTGCCTTTGCCTTTTCAATACCTTCGATTCCTGACTGTGCTGTTGTCACGGCACAATCGGGCATGACATTCTTCAATAATGCGGCGAGGCCAGTGAGAGTCTCCTGTTCATTGTAAATAGCTAAGATTTTTGACATTGTTTCCTGTAATGGTCAGGTTATAAGTTGTTAGTAGTTGCCGCTCCACAAATGAAAAAGAGGACACCAGCAGTCTTCATAAGCCAAGATCGTGAATTTTAAGCCGGATTTTTGGAATCGGCAATGATTGCTGCTACTTACCACATGATGCTGGATGATAGATCTTTAAGGAAATTCTTTCTTTGATTTTCCCCGCTAAAGACGGGATTTCCGTTTCGCTACAACAAGTATCGAGTATCAAGAAACCAGAATCTCTACGCTTTAAGGTGTGAAGTCGATAAATAGACAAACGCACACAAGCTCGTCGGTTTGAGACAAAGTATCGTTAGGTAGAACACCTTAATAAGTCGAGGCAGTGACTCCTGAACGTGGGCTCTTTACTCCTGCTTCAGACTTTTTCTGGTGAATGTTACACGCAAAATTAATGCCGCTTCATGAGGTATGGCGTTCTATCCTTAACTATTTGATTATTCATGGGAATATAACCTCAGGCTGCAATCATTTAAAGGCGTGGGTCAATTTAGACGGGTCAAGATGGAGTGTGTAATGCATTTTGCTGCCCAGGATGTTTTTGTTCTGTCCTATCTAAGAAATAATATCAAGTAGTTGAAGAAAATCCTGAACATATGCCTCCAGATGAAGTATATAAGCAGCCATATGACACTTCATCCCGGGGGTAACAGTGTTGAACCTTTCAGAAGTCCTTGTCCAGCCCGTCCGTCCGCTTGAACAGCAGCGTTTCCAGAAACTGATGCAGGAGCATCATTACCTGGGGGCTCTGCCCAAGATCAGCGAAACCCTATGGTATGTCGCCACCTTTGGTGATCAATGGGTCGCACTTTTGAGTTTTTCCGCTGCCGCCTTAAAGTGTTCGGCACGGGATCGCTGGATCGGATGGAACTTTCGTTATCAGTACGATCGGCTAAAACTGGTAACCAACAACAGCCGTTTTCTGATCCTGCCCGACTGGCATTTTCCGAATTTAGCCTCCCGCATTCTCTCATTGTGCCAAAAGAGACTACCGGCTGATTGGCAGGCGGTTTTCGGCCATCCGCTTGTGCTGCTCGAGACCTTTGTGGACCCGCAACGGTTCCAGGGAACCATCTACAAAGCGGCCAACTGGATATATGTGGGCAACACCAAGGGCTTTCGTCGGACTCGGCAAGGCTACAGCGCCACGGCACAGTCACCGAAGATGGTTTTTGTCAAACCGCTAATTTCCAATGCACAAGCACTGTTATCCCGGCCTATCCTCGAACCCGCTTATCGTATAGGAGGTCCAAAAATCATGCTCAGTGCACAACAGATGCAATCCTTGCCCAACTTTTTTAAAGAAATCCGAGATCCGCGCCGTGCCCAAGGACGACGCCATCGACTCTCCACGGTCTTAGCCATTGCCGCCGGCGCAACCCTGTGTGGGATGTGCGGCTACCTGGCCATCTCGGATTGGGCCAAAAGCCTTAGACAAAAGGCCCGGGAGCGTTTCGGCTGCCGATACCAAAACAAGCACTACATCGTACCGAGCCTGTCCATCATACGTGATGTACTGATCCGCGTGGACCCCGTTCATCTCGACCGTGCACTACAGCGCTGGAACCACGCCTATGGTCAGCAGGACGAAAGTCTGGCCATTGATGGAAAAACCATGTGTAACGCCATCGACGATCAAGGCTATCAGACTCACATCATGAGCGCAATCGGTCATCAGAGCAAAACCTGCTACACCCAAAAAAAGTAGGTACCCTGCCCGTATCCGACCAAGAGGTTAAGCGCACCAACGAAATCAAGACCGCCATCCCGCTACTTGATGCCATCGATATTCAGGGCAAAGATGTTACCGCCGATGCCCTCTTGACCCAGCGCAAGATCGCCGACTATTTGGTCCGGGAGCGTAAAGCTCATTACCACTTCACCGTCAAAAACAACCAGCCTACTCTTTTTCAAGACATTGCGTTATATTTTGAAGACCGGCAGGACCCCGATTTTGTCCATTGCGACCCGCCTGATCACGGCCGGATCGAAATCCGCAAAATCTGGACCACAACCGAACTCAACGGCTATCTGAACTTTCCTCACGTCGGACAAGCTTTTCTCATCCAACGGGAGTCCACAAATAAAAAAACCGGTGAATACTCCTGTGAAATCGCCTATGGCATTACCAGTCGAACTCCTGAGCAAGCCGACCCTCAACGCGTGCTTGCCACCAACCGTGGCCACTGGAGCATCGAAAACAGCTGTCATTACATTATCGATTGGAACTATGACGAAGACCGAAGCCGGATACGCAAGGGCCATGGCCCGGAAAATATCACGCGCTTGCGGCGCTTTGCCATTAGCATCATTAAGTCCAAAGGTGTACGCAGTGTCCCGCAGAAAATGCGACAGCTCATGCGTAACGTACGCCTGGTATTTGACTATTTGCGAATGACTAAAAACTCATGTGCCTGTGCCTTACACGATTAGAACAAATTTATCGTGATTTTGCTGGGCCGTAACTTGACATAGCCCATGTAATGGGATTAGGAATAAATGGATGAGCGAAGAGAACTAAGGGAGAGTGATGGTGAGCCTGAAACCATAAAACCTATGTATGACAGAAGAAGATAGAAAAATGAGGTATTAGAAAAGATGTGGATCAAAGAAATAGAAGAACTGGGAAAAAGGAAAAAAATCGCTTATCAGATGGGCGGAGAAAAAAATGTCGCCAAACAGCACGCCTCCGGAAGGATGACCGTCAGGGAGCGTATTGATGCCCTCTGTGAAAAGGATTCATTCCTGGAAAGGGGTATTTTGAGCGGGGTGCCGAGTTATGATGACCACGATAAGACCAAACTCATGGACCTGGTCCCCTGTCCCTTTGTGATGGGAATCGGGAAGATTGGGGGGAGAAGGATTGCCATACACGGTGACGACTTTACCATTAAAGGGGCCTCTGTTGGGAGAATGTATAAGAGTAAGGGGGCCTATTTCGTAAAAATGGCCCGTTCCTTGAGGCTTCCCATAGTAAGGTTGGTTGAGGGGGCAGGCGGGTCCATCAGGGAGATTCTGGAGATCGGTTACACCGAACTGCCCAGTTCAGGAGATGAATGCGCACAGGACCGGGTTGAGGTAATGTCTGAAATACCGGTGGTATCTGCAGGCTTCGGTTCTGTGGCAGGTCTGGGGGCCCTTTACATGGTCCAGAGCCATTTCTCTGTAATGGTAAGAAAAAAGGCACATGTCTTTGTTGGGGGTCCCCCCCTGGTCAAATCAGCCTTTGGGGAAGATATTACCAAGGAAGAGCTGGGAGGTTATAAGCTTCATACGCGTCTTACGGGCGTGGTGGATAATGACGCTGCTGATGAAAAAGATGCCCTGGATCAGATCAAGAAGTTTTTATCCTATCTCCCTTCAAATGTCTGGGAAATGCCAGAACAACGATATGCTGATCATGATAACCCGGGACGCCGGGAAGAAAATCTCATTTCGATCATTCCCAGGGATAACAGGAAGCCTTATGATATAAGAGAGATATTGAGGCTTGTGCTGGACCGTAAATCTATCTTCGAGATTGGAAAGTACCAGGGTCGATCCCAGATTACTGCCCTGGCCCGCCTGAACGGCTATCCTGTGGGCGTACTGGCAAATGACCCTAAGTTCCTTGGCGGCTCCTTTAATTATGATGTTGCGGAAAAATATCAACGATTTATCGATATGTGCGATACCTTTCATCTTCCCATTGTCAACCTTTCGGACCAGCCGGGATTTACTATTGGAAAGCGAAGTGAGGAACATGGGACGATCCGTAAAGGTGTGAGGGCAAGCTTTGCCATAATCCAGGCAACTGTCCCTATTGCAGTCATCTACCTCCGGAAATGCTTTGGAGTGGCCGGCGGGGCCCAGAAGAGCGGGGTCCGGTTGAGCTGGCGGTATGCCTGGCCTTCAGCCGTATGGGGCAATATCCCGGTAGAGGGTGGAGTCTATGCGGCCCACAGGGGAGAAATCGAATCAGCAGAAGACCCGGAGGCCTGCCTTGAGAAATTGCAGGAGACTTACAGGGCCATCTCATCCCCTTTCCGAACCGCGGAGGCATTTGGCATAGAGGATATCATTGATCCGCGAGATACAAGGCCTCTCTTATGTGAATGGGTGGAAATGGCCTACAATGTTGAAAAGAACAACCTCGGTCCCAAGAAGAGAGGGATGAGGTGCTGACAGAAAGTGGATGGACACCCTCCTCGGTATTTCATGATAGTGTGATCGTGGATCCCACGCTGTTGAGGACGAATGCGTCCGGAAATTCCTGCGACATCCGCTGGATAGCCTTCCAGCCTGTGCAGTGCATCGGGACAAGT
>JAIVXD010000011.1:7896-16881 GCA_048636195.1 Anaerolineales bacterium | reverse complement strand
ACCGAAAACTGCTATGTTCTGGGATGCTTTGATATGATTGGAAATTTGCTTCAGTAAGCCTTCTCTACCGCAGAAATCTTTTCCCAGAACAATTGATCCGTATTTGAATGGATTCATGATTCATCACCTTTCACTATTATGTGCTAAGCAATTTTGTTTTAATCATAACAGCATATAACACAATTGTTAAATACTGGCAAGAAGAAAAGCAAAGCCAAAAGCCAACTCGCCCAAATCAACCCCAACCAAACGTACTTAGGTGAGTTTGACAACTCATACGTTCTTTCGGAGGAAGAGCCTGTTCAATTCACGAAATCTTATAAGATTGGTCATACCCTTGGAAGGTTGTTAGGTAGGTTGGCTGGTTATATCACCATCAACAAGACCTAACCATGCGGTTGAACCAGACGGGAACTATTTGCGGGTTTTGCGTTAAGGATCGTGCCAGCTCGAAAAACTTCAGGCCCGCAGGTTATCCCTAACGTTCGATGCCTGACACAAATACGCAAATATACAACATAAATATTGTAATAAACAGATTTTTGTACAATATAAATATTGTTTTTTCTTGACAATAGTACAATATATATGTTGTACTGTCTATCATTGGACAGAATGTATAGCATAGCCACCTGAACTCAAAGAAGTGAGATCATGAACAAGAAGAAACTGATTAGAGAGCAACTTGATGCTTCGCTCCAACGTCTTAGCCCTCTACTTGACGTCACAGCACCTCCGAAAGGTTGGATTCGGGCTATCCGTGACGCACTGGGGATGACTGCCAGGCAATTGGCCAATCGACTCGGTGTCGCTCAGCAAGCTGTTGCGCGTATCGAGAAAGAAGAGCTGGCGGGCTCGGTCACCATCAAGACCATGCGCCGGATCGCAGAGTGTCTCGATTGCGTATTTGTCTATGGATTCGTGCCACGCACAAGTCTGGAAGAGACTGTTGCCCGTCAGGCGAAAAAAGTCGCGGCCCAGCGCCTTGCCCAGGCTTCTCAAACCATGAGCTTGGAGAATCAAGCACTCAGCAGGAGAGAGAACGAGCAGGCCTTATCGGACTTGGTTGATGAACTCATACGCACGCTTCCTTCAAATTTGTGGAACAAATCATGATTGACTTCAAATATCCCGAGGGAGCTACACCCATTGATCCGGATGAGGCGGAAGGCTTGCTGCTCACCCACATAACGACGCATGGTGAACTGAATCGATGGGAACAAGACAACATAGTTGAGGCGCTGGCTTGGATAGACAAGACAAAACCAACGAATATTCTCAATGAGCAGTTCATCAAGCAGTTGCACAAGAGAATGTTTGGTAATGTCTGGAGATGGGCGGGGCAATTCCGTCGGTCTGATAAGAACATCGGTGTATCATGGCATCAGGTTCCGATGTGTCTCAAAAACATGTGCGATGATGTGCCCGTATGGATACAGACCCAAAATGAATCCCCTGAGGAAATGGCTGTGCGTTTTCATCATCGGCTGGTGTGGATTCATCCCTTTCCTAATGGCAACGGACGCCACGCACGTCTCATGGCAGACA
Source organism: Anaerolineales bacterium (assembly GCA_048636195.1). Classification (GTDB taxonomy): domain Bacteria; phylum Desulfobacterota; class DSM-4660; order Desulfatiglandales; family Desulfatiglandaceae; genus 4484-190-2. The sequence goes on along the minus strand of JAIVXD010000011.1, from coordinate 15,333 downwards.
TTTTCATAGAGAACGTCCTGCACGGCTCACCGTTCACCTGGGGTAAACGGGATTTGTTAAGTCCAAGCGAATATAGGAGCAGATACATCAATGCTCTTCAAGAGGCGGACAATGGGAACTACATTCCCCTTCTGGAGTTTGCAAAATCGTAGAGAGCATCGAACAACTGCATCGACCGGACGCATCATAGCTGCGCCGGTCATGCGGTACGTTCGACACAGAAAGGGAGACATATGATCGGATCAATCGCTGGGGATATTATTGGGTCGGTTTATGAGCATTCTCAGATCAAGACTAAGGAATTTCCTCTTTTCCATCCCCGGTGTGTTTTCACGGACGACACAGTGCTGACCGTTGCAGTGGCCAATGCCATCCTCACGGGCTGTCCATATCAGCTATCGGTTAGAGAGATCGGCAGGCGTTATCCCGGAGCAGGATACGGAGGATCTTTCATCGGCTGGCTTCATTCGGACCATCCGCAGCCTTACAACAGCTGGGGCAATGGCTCTGCCATGCGTGTCAGCCCTGTCGGTTTCGCGTTTGATACAAAAAATGAAGTGCTTAAGGAAGCCAGGAAGACCGCTGAGATTTCGCACAACCATCCCGAAGGGATCAAAGGAGCCCAGGCGACAGCTCTTTCGGTATTTCTCGCTCGGACAGGCCATGAGAAGGAGGAAATTCGAATGGAAATCAGCCAGCGGTTCGGATACGATTTGAAACGAACTGTGGATGATATTCGGCCAACGTACTCGTTTGACGTCTCCTGCCAAGGGACCGTGCCGGAAGCGATAATTGCCTTCCTTGATTCCAGGTCGTATGAGGATGCAGTCCGGAACGCCATCTCGCTGGGAGGTGACAGCGATACACTCGCTTGCATCACCGGTGGCATTGCCGAGGCTTTCTATGGAGATGTTCCGACCACCATTCGAGCGAAAGTCTATGAGTGCCTGACTCCTGATTTGCGCGAGATTACCGAAGCCTTTTGCCGGAAGTACATATCATGAACTCTCAACCTTGACACACAAGCCTGACTCTCGTATATTCCCTATTAGAAAAAGCAACTTCTAATCACACTGAAATACGGAAGGAATTCCTCTGATGAAGGCAGCCTTCTTCTTCCTTACTTGCTTGCTCATGGGTATTTCCATGCCTTGTATCATTCAGAAATCCTATGCAGATTCGCTAAAGATATTGCACGAGGCTCTGCCCGAGCACATAGAGGGGTGGGCGGCGGAACCAGGGGATCGCTTTTTCGATGATAAGACCATATTCGACTATATCAACGGCACGGGTGAAGTCTACAGGGCCTACAATATGCTAAAGTGTCTTTCCCGACGCTATATCAATCCACACGGACCGCCTATTGTTTTGGATATCTTCCATATGGGCTCTTCAGAAGATGCCTTCGGGGTATTTACTCACGACCAGGACGGGGAGGCGATACAGATAGGTCAGGATGGGCTTTACCAGCACGGCTGGCTGAGGTTCTGGAAAGACAGATTTTTTGTCTCCATTTACGCGGAGGAGGAAACGGCCGCTGCCCAAAGATCCGTCAAAGAATTGGGCAAGGCGGTGGCGTCACTCATCACGGTGCAAGGCTCCAAGCCTGGGATTCTAAAGTTGCTCCCTTTAGAGGGACTTAAACCTCGGAGTCTCAGATACCTTCACCACCATGTAGTGCTGAACTACCATTTCTACCTATCAAACGAAAATATCCTGAACCTCGGGCCCCATACTGATGCTGTCCTTGCCGAATACCAGCGCGGTGAAGAGTTTGCCAGGCTGCTTTTAGTCCTGTACCCTAATGAAAGAGAAACCACGAAGGCTTACGCATGTTTTCTCAGGCATTACCTCCCTGAGGCGGATGCGAAAGGAGAGGTGGTCCTGCTGGAAAACGGAAAGTGGTCTGGAGCTGCAGTTAAGGGGAAGCTCTTGGCTGCCGTTTTCGATGCCTACAGCCAAGGTCTTGGTGAAAAGCTCCTCAGAGAAATTGTGGAGACCTCTGCTCAGGATTAATCTCGTATGGGAAAAGGTAAAAAAGTTATCACACGACGCGATTTTATTCGTGCGAGCTCGTCTGCGGCCCTGGCAAGCTTTATGGGGCTTCCGCTGCTGGCCCAATCCGCCGTGAAAACGCCCACAAAGAGCCTGGTGGTTCTGATCCGGGATCAAAACGCCCTCGACAAAGATGGCTCTCCCAGGCCTGAGATCCTGCAGGATATGCTGGATGAGGCTATAACTACCCTCCTTAATACACCCGATCCCGCTGTAGCCTGGAAGCAACTTGCCCGGCCAGGTGATATAGTAGGCATCAAGAGCAACGTCTGGCACCATCTCCCCACCCCTAAGCCGCTTGAGACTGCTATCATAAAGCGCCTTGTTGATGCGGGTGTCAGCAAGGAAAATGTGAGTGTCGATGATCGAGGAGTGCGTAAGAACCCAGTATTCAAGCAGGCCACAGCCCTGATCAACGTCCGCCCCATGAGAACCCACCACTGGTCAGGCCTTGGTACGCTCATCAAAAACTACATCATGTTTGTCCGTTTGCCTTGGAGTTACCACGGCAACGCCTGCGAGAAACTGGGAGCCATCTGGCAGCTACCTCGCGTCAGGGGCAAGACCCGCCTTAATATATTGGTGCTGTTGACTCCACTTTTTCATGGCATCGGACCCCATCATTTCAGCAGACGGTACATGTGGCGCTACTCAGGCCTCATTGTGAGCACTGATCCGGTGGCTGCCGATGCCACGGGGGCTCGGATCATACAGGCCAAACGAGATGCCTTCTTTGGTAAGGAGAGTCCCATCAGTCCGCCTCCTCTGCACATTACCGCTGCCGATGCCCACTTCGGACTGGGTAACAGCCATCCTGACAGGATACAACTTCTTAAGCTGGGGTGGAAAAAGGATATGTTGATATAGATAGTGTCTGAACGAAAACTAGGAATTTTTTCCAAGATCAAGTCGAAGATCCCGGACTTTGAGCGGGGGAAGGCGAAAACTATAACCAGTATATAGCCTTTTAAGCACATCCGCAAACCCCAAAACCAATGTTATCCAAGAATAGGGAAAGGAGGCCTCATGAATAAAATCAGCAGAAGACAATTTATGAAGAAGACAATAGTTATGGGCACTGCCATCGCTGCATTTCCGACAGTCATTTCACGTGAGAGCCAAGCGAAGAATATTGCGAAAGTAGTTGTTCACCCTAATGTGGATAATCTTCGAGTTGTCGGTATTACCGATACCGCTATGACCAAGGCTTACGAACCCGTTTCTTCCTGGGCAATCCAAGATAAACTTGTGGTCTCAAAAGCTGTATGGGAAAACATCGACAAGTTAGCTTGTGGCCTTGCTGAAACGGGAAATCCTACTGAGGCATGGCGTAGCATCTTTATAAAGCCGCCCTGTAAATCCTGGTCCGATACGGTGGTGGCGATTAAGACAAATAATATAGCCCTGCAGCATACACGTAGCGCTGTCATGGCAAAGATCTGTCATACGTTGACTCATATGCTGGGCGTGAGTCCGTTCAACATAAGCATCTACGACGCATGCCATGGCAGTACTATACGCAAGAACACGCCTTTTTCAGGTCTTCCTGAAGGATGCAGGATGGAAAACAAGTGGGGCGGAAGCTCTTCTTTAACGTCTATACCAGCGCCGTGGAAAAACGGCAAAGAAAAATCAAAGTGTCTTAAACATCTGGTGGATGGCTCAGTGGATATTCTTATAAATATAGCCATGTGCAAAGGACATAGCCAAAGGTTTGGCGGATTCACCATGACCATGAAAAATCATTTTGGGACCTTTTCTCCAAGCCCAGGTCATGAGAAAGGAGGTCAGGATTATCTCATTGCCATTAATCGAACTCCTGAAATTCTCGGTGCAATGGACAAGCAATCGGAGAAAGTCCTTTTCCCACGCCAACAGCTCTGTCTCGTAGATGCACTCTGGGCCAGCAAAGGTGGCCCTGGAGGCAATCCTACTCATCAGCCGAACTTCCTCGCCATGGGTGTTCTGTCTCCCATCGTGGACTATCAGGTGGCGACCAAGTTTCGAGGTGAAAGGATGGGTTGGCAACCCAATATGAAGACGACCCATCGAATGCTGACGGATTTCGGCTACAATGAAAGCGACCTTCCAGCTGGGGGTAAAATCATAGAGCTTTAATCCGAGGGACATGCCAGGAAAGGTAGGCATCTACAAAAATACCATCTACTTGAATTCCCAGAATGACTTAACATATTTTGAGAATGGAGAAGTGTCCATGAAATATCAACATTTGGAGGTTATGAGTGCGGGACCTATTGTCAAGGTTATCCTCAGCCGACCAGGAGCCTTAAATACCCTGTCGGCGCGTATGCTCAAAGAATTGTCAGACGTGGCTTCCAGCTTTCAAAGTAATCGGGTCGTCCGTGTTGTTATACTGACCGGGGCAAAAGATATGTTCAGCGCCGGATTAGACCTCAAAGATCCAGAGGTTCAGAAAATGTTATCCGGTAATATGGACGAGCGCCGGGAACGTGTTACCTTAGGACCGCTTGCTTGCCGAACATGGGAAGAATCCAGGCCAGTTACGATTGCTGCTATCGAGGGGTTTTGTGTTGGGGGTGGCGTGTCCCTTGCCATTTCGTGTGATTTCCGTATCATGGGACAATCAGCATTCATGCGCATCCCCGAGATAGATCTGGGGTTAAATTATAGTTGGGGTTCTATCCCTCGATTGCTCCATCTGATAGGGCCGGCTAAGACGAAAGAGATAATCCTGTTGAGTGAGCGTGTATCAGCGGAGAAATGTCTTTTATGGGGACTTGCGGAAGAAGTGGTTCCAGATCATTCTACCTTAGAGGCTGCAACGGTCATGGCTGAAAAAATTCTGGAAAAACCACCCATCCCCGTTACCATGACAAAACAGGCGGTTACCAACATATCGACTGCCCTTGACCGAGCAGGCATCTATATGGATGCGGATCAATTTCTCCTCACCACTTACACGGAGGATCATAAGGAGGGACTGACTTCTTTCATGGAAAAGAGAAAGCCACGGTTTAAGGGGAAATAATAAGAAAGGTGCCTTTGTTCCCTCGTCAATGATTCAATACTCGAATTTCCTTGACCATTAAAGGGCCTCTTTGATAAAGAGACCCCACGAAAAAGGCTTAGAAAAACTCCTGCCCCGCATATGATGACTTAAGCGGGGTTTTATTTTTTCTCAGGTTTCAATCAAACGAACCGTGGACGCAAAGCCACTTTTGTCAGTCTGACTACGGTTCATTCCAGCAGGCATCTTCATGCGTTCAATAACAGATCCAGTCCTCTACAACCGATCCTTTGTCCTGATGGCCGCAGCCAACTTTTTCACCGTATCCAGCATAGGCGCCTTTTTTCTCTTTCCTCTCTTTATTACCAGTCACGGCGGCTCTAAAGCAGATATCGGCATCATCATGGGCGCCCTTGCCCTCTCTGCCGTCGTATGCCGCCCCTGGATTTCTGAAATGATCGACAGTTTGGGGCGGAAAAGGAGTTACACCGTTGGATGCATTATCATGAGCCTCATACCTCTCGCTTACCTTCTCTTTCGTGGGGAGCTGGCTCGCTTCTATCTGCCGCTGCTCCTCATCAGAGTGATCCATGGTGTGGGATTGGCCCTCTGTTTTACTTCGGCATTTACCTACATTGCGGACATTGTCCCTGAAAGCCGTCTAAATGAAGGCATCGGGATGTTTGGTATCACAGGACTCACGGGAATGGCCGTGGGGCCTGCAATTGGTGAGGCCATTATTCGGGCATTCGGTTTTAACATGTTTTTCCTGTCCGCCACCATCATGGCAACCACGGGGCTTTGTCTTCAGCTCGCTCTCCCGGAGTCCTATACTCGTGTAACCGTAGAGTCCTCCGAGTCTTTCTTCTCGGTGCTCAACAGAAAAAAGATCTTGATTGTTGCCTTGCTTGCGCTACTATTCGGTTTCGCCTTGTCGGCCTCGGGCAGTTTTGTCGCCCCTTTTGCCAAGCAAAAGCATATTGCATTTATCTCCCTTTACTATATTTTCTATTCTTCAGCTGCTGTTCTGACGAGGCTTCTTGGGGGGAGGCTCGCGGACAGGATCGGTGAAGACCGTATCATCCCTAATGCGCTTGTTCTTACCGGGGCGGGCCTTTTGCTTTTGATTTTCTTGGAGGGAAATTTCATTTTGATCCTGTCTGGTCTCATGTCCGGCTGTGGACACGGGTTTCTTTTCCCCTGCCTCAATTCATTGGCCATTCGGGATGAACCAGCACACATCCGCGGAAAGATCAACGGGGTCTTCACGGGAGGGATCGATGCAGGGGTCTTTTTGGGGTCTATTATTCTTGGGTTTATAGGAGAGTGGGCAGGTTTTCGGGCCCTTTTTTTGGTCGCAGGTATATCTCTCCTCCCTGGACTTTGGATTTATAGACTTCTAACAAAGCGCTAAATGATTGGGCCGTCTGACAGAGAAGTTGCGACTTCCTCAAAAGAAATATTTAACGACCCGAAATTATTATCTATTCCAATTGTAAGCTGGACAGAGTTTTGTTGGAATCCTTAATCACATTAGGCAAGAAATCATTAATTGACTTTGAGGATATATGTCTAAAGCGGATAAAATTATCTTTTTAATCCTTCTGGTTTTGTTTATATTAGCCGATATAAAGAATAATTCTTGCTTAGATTCCAACTTAAAAAAGGAGTACCAATCATGAAGGGATTCCATTTGCATATTCTATCTGTTGCAATGATAGCTTCTTTTTTAGGATGTGCAACGCTCTCCAGAAACGAGTGTCTTGAAGCAGATTGGTTTGAAATCGGCCGCAAAGACGGCATGATAGGGAAGCCTAGAGCTTTGTTTCAGAAGCATGTTGATGCTTGTAAAAAACATGGTATCAGTCCCAACAGGAATACTTACTATGCAGGGCGTGATGCGGGCTTGAGCATCTATTGTACTGAGAATAATGGATTTGAACAAGGCAGGCGAGGTAAAAAATACCAATATGTCTGTCCGCCAGACCTTGAGCCTGAATTTCTGAATGGCTTTAATCAGGGGAGAGAAATATACAAATACGAATCGAAAGTCGCTTCTCTTGAGAGACGGCTAAAAAAGATCGAAAAGCAAATAGAATCCAAAGAGAAGAAATTGTATTCCTCTAAATTAAGTGACGAGAAGAGAGCCACAATTCGTTCCGAGATTAAGTCACTCGAAGTAGAATACCGGGATGCCGTAAGGGAATTGACCTCCTTAGCGAAAACGAAGCCATTATATTAAATAGAACTAGAAGAGCCACGCCCTTTCCAGTTTTTAGTGACGTCAAAGAAGATATGGAATATTGGGACAAAACTAAAAATCTAAAAGGCAGATAAGTCGTATGGAAACGATTCGTCAGCAAATGATAGACCTTTTGAGCGAAGAAGAGATG
>JAIVXD010000011.1:0-7887 GCA_048636195.1 Anaerolineales bacterium | reverse complement strand
TACCGGGATGCCGTAAGGGAATTGACCTCCTTAGCGAAAATGAAGCCATTATACTAATTGATAAATAGAACCAGAATAGCCATACCCTTTCCAGTTTTCAGTGACGTCGAAGAAGTTATGGAATATTGGGACAAAACTAAGGGTTCGCATAAAAATAACTTCACAGAATTGGCGCCCAGATTTAGGTTAGCTTTGTTCGATCCGAAATCGCAAAACCACAGTAATAGTAGGGCTCTTTCGAGGATTTTGCGGTTGAGGATCGGACAAAGATTGCCTGAAGATGGGGTGCGAAAATGTGAAGTTATTTTTGCGCGAGCCCTAAGAATCTAAAAGGCATATTAGTCGTATGGAAACGATTCGTCAGCAAATGATAGACCTTTTGAGCGAAGAAGAGATGAGCGCCATCGAGGTCTCCCAAGAACTGAGGATCGCGGAAAAGGAGGTCTATACGCACCTCCCTCACATTGCACGCTCTGTCGCAACGCAAGGGAAAAAACTTCTTATCCAACCTTCCCGGTGTCTGAAGTGCGGATATGTCTTTGAAGAAAGAAAGCGCTTTACCCGTCCCGGTCACTGTCCAAGGTGCAAAGCGACATACATTCAAAGGCCGGCATACCGGATCAGTTAGGGCTTGACAATAAATAACTTAGCAGAATTGGCGCCCACATTTTGGTCAGATTTGGCCGGTCCGATTGAGCAAAACCACAGGAACAGTAGTACTATTTCGAGGATTTTGCGAATGAGAAGCGGACAAAGATGGCCTGAATGTGGGATGCCAAAATGTGAAGTTATTTATTGTCAAGCCCTTAGCCTGGAAAAAGCTGCAATTGGCGGCATGGGTTATTCAACACATCAGCCCTTTAACAATGACAAATCACCCCCACACCATGTTATTATAGGAAAAGGTGTTTATGTGAATCCTTAAAGTGCATTTGAAAGGAAGCACATGCTGGGTATTTCAACATGCTGGTGGCATAATAAATCGTTTCAAGGCGATGAGATAGTCAGTGACATCCTGGAGCTGGGACTCGAAGGAGTTGAACTGGAATACAGGATCACCAACTCTATCTACCAGCAGATGAAGCCCCAACTAAACAAGGCCCTTAAGGTCCTGAGCATCCACAATTTCTTTCCCAAGCCGGAAGAGCGTACCCATGAAAAAGGAAGTGGCGATCTTTTTCTGCTTTCTTCAACCGATAGGGATGAGCGATCAGCGGCCGTGAAATATTCCATCAGAACAATTGAGCATGCCAGTGATCTTGAGGCACGTGCTGTGATTCTACATCTGGGCCATGTGGATATGCCAAATCCCGTAGAGAGTTTTAGAGAATTACACCTTAGTGGAGAAATGAATCAGAGTGAAGGTCTGGCTTTTATAAGTGAGCAGAGACGTATCAGGGAAAATGCACACGGGAAAAACCTGGATGCAGTTCTTTTTAGTCTGGAGAAACTGAACCGGGAGGCAGAACAAAAGGGAGTATCCCTTGGTATCGAAAACAGATACCATTTTCACGAAATTCCCGATTTTGAGGAAATTGGGACTATTTTGAGGGAATTTGAGGGGGGCAGTATCCGGTACTGGCATGATGTCGGGCATGCCGCTGTCCAGGAAAACCTGGGAATACTCCGGCAGAAAGACCTTCTTGATGCCTATTCGGAAAAAATGATTGGAATGCATCTTCATGATGTAAGAGGTCTTGATGATCATTTCTCACCAGGTCAGGGAGAAATAGAATATGGAGAGATCAGACCTTTCATAAAACCAGGCCTTATTAAGATATTGGAAATCCACTCCAAAGTAGAAAGAAAAGAGTTGCTGCAAGGAGTTAAGTTCATCAGGAAAGAAATATGGGAAAGCCCCCAAACAAAGGATGATGGAAAAAAGAATTAAAACTCTGGCGCAATGGCTGTATGAGTCCCGTTATCCGGTTTTTTTTACCGGAGCCGGGATCAGCACAGAATCGGGCCTTCCAGACTTCAGAGGACCTGATGGTGTGTGGACACGCAAAGATAAAGGGCTCCCACAAAAACCAATGAGCAGGCCATGGGATTCAGTTGAGCCGAATAAAGGTCACCTCGCCCTTGTGGAGCTTCAGAAATTAGGGAAGCTGAAATTCTTAATTTCACAGAATGTGGATAATCTCCATTTGAAATCAGGTATCCGTCCAGAGCTACTGGCCGAACTGCACGGAAATATAACAAAACTCAGGTGCACACGATGCGGAAAAACCCTTGACCGCTCGGATGGGCAAACAATGTGCCAGTGCGGTGGAACACTAACGGCAAGTGTGGTTGATTTTGGTCAGCCCCTTCCGGAAAGAGATCTCAGGCTGTCTTTTGAACATTCTCAAAAGAGCGATCTTTTTGTCGTTGTAGGTTCCAGTCTCGTGGTAACACCCGCGGCCGATATGCCAAGGGAGGCACTTCGGTCAGATGCAAGACTGGTCATAATCAACCAGGGCGAAACACCCTTTGACACTTATGCCCATCTCAGATTCAAGGAAGCAATAGGTGAAGTGCTCCCCAGAGCAGTAAAACGATTGAAAAGATTGATGGGCCTGTTTGAGTAAAAACAGCAATATCCGTAATCCTTTTCTATATTTACTCTTGGCTACCGTGATCTATGGACGATCAGCAATTCCGTCAACTGCTTCAATATCTCGGGTTCTCATGGAGAGGATATCGCAAGGTCAGAAAGGGGGTCATCAAACGAATACGTCGGCATATGCACCAGTTGGGCTGTCAGAATATTGCGACATACCTGTATAAACTGGAAAAAAGCCATGGGGCAAGAGCTGAATGTGAACGCTTGATGACGGTCTCCATCAGTCGCTTTTTTCGTGATCGAAAACTATGGCAGATTCTTCAAATGGAGATATTGCCCGGACTCATTGAGACTCACAGACAAAAAATATTTGTGTGGTCAGCGGGTTGTGCGTCAGGGGAAGAGGTTTACAGCTTAAAAATCCTGTGGGATGACTTAAATGCATCCATCCCCCATTTGCAGGAGTTGGAGATAACGGCAACCGACCTAAACCCGGTCTATCTGGAAAGGGCAAGGGCCGGAGTTTATCCATCAAGCAGTCTGAAAGAGGTCCCTGAACAATTTCGATCAGCCTATTTCCACACAAAGAAAAGCATGGCGCTTTATGAAATAAAGCCTTCACTGAAAAAAGGTATAATATGGCAAACACAACACCTTCTTTCTGATCCGACCGGATCCCGGTTTCATATCATTTTTTTGAGAAACAACCTGCTGACCTATTATCAGGATAGATTGAAGAAACCCGCTTTCAGTAAAGTCATCAATCAGCTATCCGCGAACGGGTTTTTGATTATCGGATCTCATGAAAGGCTGCCTTTTGAAAGGACTGACCTCGTACCTTACGGTTCTCTTTCCTATGTCTTTAAAAAACGGGGTGGATAGGCGGGGAATTTGAATGTGGTTCACTTCGCTCATTTAGGTATGCGTAAGAATGTTGGCCCGCCCTCCCCGTCCCGAGACCGGGACGGGATCGGGAGGTGCGAGGCGAGAACTCATGCCTCGAAAAAACTGTTTTATTCTTCCCGCCGCACCGGGATAGAACTTACGAGACGTATATTAACGGGTTAAGACATTCAGGAGCAAGCACTTCAATGGGAACCTGCCAGAACTGCGGTCAGACCTCTGTGACAATCTCAAAGGCACTGGGCTTTTGCGGCGACTGTATAAGGGCCCATTTTGAGAAAATATGGCCCGAGATCAAGCAGGTCCATCACCGCAGCCGGAGAGCCTACGGCCTTCCGGAAGAACCTCCCCGCACGCCTGAAGGTGTAACATGCCGTCTTTGCACCCACGCATGCAGTATACCTGAAGGAGGCACAGGGTATTGCGGTCTCCGGAGAACGGAAAACGGAAGGATTCGAGGGGGAAGGCCCCATGAAGGAAATCTGTCTTATTATCATGATCCCCTACCCACCAACTGTGTAGGAGATTTTGTATGTCCTGCGGGAACCGGGGCTGGGTATCCTAAATATGCAATGTCAAAAGGGCCGGAATACGGTCACAGGAATCTGGCAGTCTTTTATCATGCATGCTCTTTTAATTGCCTGTATTGCCAGAACCACCATTTTAAGGAAATGACCTTCTCCTCCCTTAGGGTACCGGCCAAAGAACTTGCTGCCGCCGTGGACAAGAGGACCACGTGTATATGCTATTTTGGTGGAGATCCAACCCCACAAATCCTCCATGCCCTAAAAACATCAAAGCTGGCGTTAAAGAATGCCGGAGGCCGCATACTTAGGATATGCTGGGAGACCAATGGGGCAGTTCAGGAGCCTTTTCTGACTGAGATGGCTGATCTCTCCTTGAGATCTGGCGGGTGCATCAAGTTCGATCTAAAAGCCTGGGACGAAGGGATTCACCACGCCCTTTGCGGCGTATCAAATAAAAAGACCCTGGAGAATTTCAAGACATTAGCAGGTTTGATAAACAAAAGACAGGAGCCACCTTTTCTCATTGCCAGCACATTACTTGTTCCTGGATACGTTGATGAAAACGAAGTGACCGGGATCGCAGAATTTATTTCCAGCCTGAATCCGATGATCCCTTACAGCCTGCTTGCCTTTTATCCCAACTTTTATCTTGAGGATCTTCCAACAACGTCGCGGGCTCATGCCTTACGCTGCCAGGCCGCAGCAAAAAACGCGGGTCTGCGCAATGTTCGGATTGGGAATGTTCACCTTCTGGGAGATGATTACTGATACCTCAATTGAGTCAAACTCAATTGAGGTTATAACCTTTAGACCTTGCTAATGCCTGGAGATGTGAATATAATGGAATAAGCTGAGCGTGAGGGTTTGAGTAATGAGAGAATAGTTTGAAGGGAGAAAGAAGCGTTATGATCCGATCAAAACTCTGGTTCCGGTGTGCTGCCATGCATGATCCGGTCACACCAATTATAGTTAAGCCAGCGGTAATCAGCTGGGATGCAAAAGAAAGGGATGTAGAGCTTACCATTGAACGCGCCTTTAAAGGTGACGAATTAGTCATGCGGATGAAAGGATGGGTCACGGTTGAAGTGAAAAAGGTTGTGGAGGTCATTAATAGATATGGATATCTGAAGGTTCTTGACGAACAGGACCTGGTTGTTGATGTGGAAACAGAAGAGGACTATGATAAATTGAATAAAGAACTCGAGAAAGAATTTAAGGACCAGTTAAACCTGGAAAGGGTATGAGTATATAAATTCCAATATGGAAAACGATAACCAGGAAGTGATCCATATTCCTATTGATGGGACTCTGGACCTTCATACCTTCTCGCCTAAGGATGCGACTTCGGTCGTAGGGGAATACATTCAGGCATGTCTTGACAAGGGGATCTATGAAGTCCGGATTATTCATGGCAAGGGAAAGGGAGTTCTCCGCCGGACTGTGCATTCATTACTTGAAAAACATCCGAAAGTTTTGAGTTATAAAATCGACTCTGGCCCCTCAAGCTGGGGAGCGACCATCGTTCAGCTCAAGCATTAGCGACAGATTCCCACAGGCGCATTATTACCCTGGCATGTTTTTCACCAGCCCCTTTATTTTTTAAGACTGCTGCCCGCCCCCGCTCTCCATATGCTTTAAGCTCCTCCGGATGTCCGAGAAACCAAACCGCTTTTTCAGCCAGCATTTCGGGACTCGATATTGGTAAGCCCGCCTTATTCGCCTCCAATAACGATTTGGCATCCATAAAATTTTCCATTGACGGGCCATAAAATACTGCTTTTCCCCAAGCGGCCGGCTCCAGAGGGTTCTGCCCTCCAAGCGGAACCAGGCTGCCGCCGCAAAACACAATGGTCCCGACACTGTAAATCTTGAAGAGCTCACCAAATGCATTAATAATCACGACCTGCTCGGTGCGTTTTGCTTTATCTTTATCAAGGTCAGTCCAGAGTTGATATCCCAGACCACGCTTTTCAACCAGCGCCCCAATGGCATGTATTCTTTCTATATGCCTGGGTGCAATGATCAGAATGGTTTCAGGAAATTCTTTAAGGATTTTTTCATAGGCATCTAAAAGCATTGCCTCTTCCCCATTGCGGGTACTGCCGGCAACAAATACCTTGTCTGAAGCCTCAAGGTTCAAGATCTCACGCATCTCCGACTCAATACCCGGGTCCACAGTGGCCCCCAAAAGATCATATTTGGCATTACCGTTTATTTCGATTTTTTGAGGATCAGCACCCATGGCCTTGATGCGCTCTGCATCCCCTGCCCTGATCATGCTGAACACATCAAGGTTTCTCAAGACATCACGAAAAAAAGGCCGTAACTTAAGATATCTTCCAATGGATCTCACAGATATCCGGCCGTTAATCAAGGCGGTCTTGATGCCCATACGGTGCGCCTCAAAAAGCCAGGCAGGCCATATTTCAGTTTCAACAAAAACCATGACATCGGGGCGAACAGTGAAGAGTGCCTTGCGTATTGAACCCACAAAATCAATGGGAGCGTAAACCACAGGGATATCCTCTCCAAAGGTCTCACGTGCCAATTTTCGGCCATGCTCGGTAACAGTTGAAACAATGAGCGAACAGCCTGGCATCATGCGCCTGAGGGCCTTCACAATTGAGGCCGCCACCTTGACCTCTCCCAGAGACGCCGTGTGCATCCAGATCCGGGGACGCCCCGTAAGGCATTGCACCGCCTCTGGTGGAAAGACTCCTAAACGCTCTTCAAGGTGTCGGCGGTATTTTCCCGTAATACGAGTATAGGTCCAGAATGCCGGGAAAAGCGATATAAACAGACCGCCGCTGAGGGCAAAATACGCGCCATAAAGCATTTTCACAATCTTGACTTTCCTCCCTGTTGATCAATCGACCTGAACTACTACCTCTTTATTCTTCCCGCTGCGGCGGGATAGAAATTCCGAGGTAACTTCTCAATAAGTTCGGGTGGAGTTTATCCGTAAGGATTTTATAAAAGGCTTACGCCTAAACTCCGAAAGGGAATACAGCCATTGTCATTCGCTCAACGCATTAATCCGGTTGTGAACGCCTGAACTTATTGAGAAGTTACATTCCGAGACGTTGAAATATTTATGAGACAGCTTTTTGTAAAATCTCTGTTAATTCTTCATCTGTTAAATTAACAGGATTCCCTTTCATACTGCTTGCTTTTTTAGATCTGGCAATGAGGTCTGGAAAGTGATCTTCCGTTATCCCAAAATCGGAAAGCCCCGGGATATCCAAAGCGTCACATAGATCATGTATCCTGGCAATTCCCTCTTCTGCCTTAGCATTTGACTTCCCGGTCAACACCTGTGCAACTTGATCATAACGTAATAAATATTGTTGAGAATTATGCCGCTGCAAAGCTCTGACATTTACTTCTACTACAAAAGGCAGTAGTCGGGCACAGATTACCCCATGGGGAACAGGGAACATACCTCCCATTGGCCCTGCTATCCCGTGAACAGCTCCCAGTTTCGAGTTTGCAAGAGTTAAGCCTCCAAAAAGACTTACGATGGCCATGTCTTCACGGGCTCTCGTATCGCTTCCATCCTTAAAAGCCCGATGCAATGACCGGGCAGCTCGCTTCAGGCCTTCTATGCATATAGCATCAGTAAGAGGGTTGGATTTCACCGAAACAAAAGGTTCCAGAACCTGGGTCAAGGCATCCAGTCCGGTGCTGGCAGTTAAGGATGGAGGCATTGAATATGTGAGCTCAGGATCGACAATGGCCAGATCCGGCAGCATGGTAGGGCTACGCAGACTTACCTTCACCTTGTGTTCCTGTGAAGTTAGAACTGCATTTTTCGTGACCTCAGCACCGGTTCCGGCTGTAGTCGGTATGGCGATACAGGGGGCGGATGGGCGAGACAACGGTTTTCCTCGTCCAATTACCTCCAGATAATCT
>JAIVXD010000010.1:0-17458 GCA_048636195.1 Anaerolineales bacterium | reverse complement strand
ATCCACCAGGATAATGCGATCAACCCGCTCCGGATATTTGGCCCCAAAGATCAATGATATAAAGGCACCTAAAGAATGACCCATGAGCACAACCCGTTCCAGCCCCAAATCATCCAAGACGGCTAAGATATCCCGGCTGTGATATTCCATGGAATAGCCCGTCGAAGGAGCACTCGAAAGGCCTCTCCCCCGGAGGTCCATGGCCAGCACCGTGTGAGACGGGCTCAATGCTTCAGCAATCACATCCCAGCATCGACAATTGGCCGTGATGCCGTGGATGCATAAAATAGCCTTTTCTTCCCCTTCCCATTGGGCAAGCTGGATTTCTACCCCGTCTCCCATGGCCCTTTTCATTATTGGTTCAGTCATTATACCTTTCCTTATCTGTAACCGTTCACAGGTTCAGGGTTTCCCGCTGAAAGCGGGATTCAGTGGTTAAAGTATGAGATAGCTTTCCTGTTTCATAATCATAATCTTAATCCTAATCTTACTCAACACGATTATGATTAAGAGTACGATTAAGATTATGATACGCCCGTAAAAAGTCTCTATTTGCGGGCAATTGCGAATTATTGTCTGGAGTTAGCCGTGTAAACCCTCTCGCTCACGCCATACTGTTTTTTCAACAGCCCTCATTTCCGTCTATCGGTGAACTCACGAATCGAGCCAATGATCCCTTTGGGGAAAAAAATGACCACCAGAATAAAGAGGGTTCCTAAAACGAGATACCAGCGTTCCATCACATTATGCAAAAATACGGCACTGGGAAAGAAGTCCTTTGCCAGATGCTGGAGGTCGGGCAGGAAGGTCTCGGTAATCATAAAAAAGGCCGCACCCACAATGCCTCCATACAGGGTCCCCATCCCTCCTATGATGCACATGAGTAGAATAGCGAGCATGATAGACAAAACGCCCAGGCATGACTCCGGATTCACATACCCCACCCACATCCCATATAACCCGCCAACGAGAGCAGCCACCACGCATCCAAAGGTGATTGCAATGGCCTGGAAAATGAAGGTCTTGTAGCCGAGGGCTTCTGCACGCTCGACGTTGTCGCGAATCGCCTGAAGGACACGGCCCAGAGGGGAATGGGTAAAGCGGAGCATGGCCAAAAAAAGACCCAGGCAGGCCAAAAGGATAAAATAGTAGGTCAAGACCCTCCCGGTAATCTCGAGCCCTAAAAAATTACCCGCACTAAAAGACACCGCCAGTATCCCCGGCATGTTCAGACTGATTCCATCTTCCCCTCCTGTAAAACCGCTCAGCTTGGTTGCCAGGACAATGGCCAACTCTGCGATGGCCAGGGTAATCATGGCGAAGAAGATGGCCTTGACCCGCAGGGAAAGAAAGCTGATGACGATGGCCAGGACCGAGGCGACAAGCGCAGCGATGACAAAACCCAGGGCCAGATTTGCGTAAGAAGGCGTCCCGTACTTGCCAACAAGAAAGGCCACACAGTAGGCTCCGATGCCGAAAAACATGCCGTGACCAAAGGAGAGGATCCCTGTGTAGCCGAGGAGGATGTCAAAACTGGCCACCAGGGTTGCGAACATGATGATCTGCATGGCGAGATCGACTGTCTTGAAGGAGGGAAACAGGAAAGGCACCAGCACGAAAAGGGCCAGGAGGCCGACCTTGAGAAAAAAGCCGCCGCTCCTGTACTGTCTTCTCTTTTCCTCCATATGGAAAATCTGAACCGGTGTTGCCTCTGCCATACCTGTTACCCCCCTACTTTCCAACTGGAAATAGACCCGTAGGCCGAATGAGAAGGATGATTATCATAATCATGATGTTAGCGCCCGCAGCGGCCCAGGGGACCAGGTAGGCCACATAATTGTAAGTGAGCCCAACGATAAGGGCCCCCACTAAGGAACCCGTTATGCTTCCCAGGCCCCCGATGATGACAACGATGAAGGCAAAGAGGAGGAAGGAGCCTCCCATGTCCGGATACACCTGCAAACTGAATATGGACATGGCCAATCCTCCCAGGGCCGCCAGGGCCGCGCCGGCAGCGAAGACGCCAGTGAATAGGAGGAAAATATTGTGCCCCATGGCCTGGACCATGTCCCGGTCCTCCACCCCGGCCCGTACAATCATCCCCAATTTTGTCTTTTTGAGAATAAGCTGGATCACGCCGTAGACGACAAGACCTACTACGATGCATATGACCCGATATCTGTTAATGATGATATCCATGATGTCCCAGCTTCTTGAAAACGTAAGAGGAACGGTCATCACTTCATCATTGGGCCCCCAAAAGACGCGGATAAGCTCTACGAGAACGATAGTGGCGCCGAAGGTAATGAGGATCTGAAAGAGGTGAGACCCATAGACCCGACGAACAAGCACCCTTTCCAGGACGATCCCCACAAGCGCGACCACCACCATGGCAGCGACAATGGCCAGAGAGAAGGCAGCGAAGTTTTGAAGTACCGAATCGGCCTCCACCCATTTCATCAGATATCCAAAGACGGTGAAACCCACATAGGCCCCCCAGGCAAACAGGGCGCCGTGGGCAAAATTCAAGACATCCATGAGGCCGAATATGATACTTACACCGGAAGCCACAAGGAAAAGGAGCATGCCCATGGCAAACCCCGCGATGGTCAGCGTTATGTAAGTCTTACCCGGGATCCCGATGAGGGGCAGGAGAAAGAGGACAATTGCACCTGCTATGGTGAGCTCTCGGCCCCATCGCTTAAAAATGGTCTCCTCCATTGGGAGTTACTCCTTTTTTCCTCAACCCTTAATAGTTCTTCACAGATTATCACGGAGTTACACTGATAGAAATTCCAGAGATAATCCGTGAGTTGCCGTGGTGAAATCTTGTTTAGGTGCTAATCCTCAGCCTTGGAGATGCCGAGATACTTGCTCTTTAATTCTTCGTCGCTGACGAGTTCCTCCATGACGCCGCTGTGGACCACCATACCGTCGTCCATAATATAAAAATAATCCCCTACCGAACTTGCCATGTAAAAATTCTGCTCCACCAGGACAACGACACTGTGGTCCTTGATCTGGTTGATGGCCTCGATGACGGCGTCCACGATAATCGGCGCAAGGCCCTTAGAGGGCTCATCGATAAGGAGGAGGGCGGTGTCGTTCACAATGGCCCGGGCAATGGCGAGCATCTGTTTTTGCCCCCCGCTCAGGTTCCCCGCTTTGCCCTTCCAGAACTTCCTGAGATCGCCAAACATATCCAGGGCCCTCTCCAGCCTTTGGGTCGTTGCTTCATCCTCCACGAGCATGGCCACCCGCATATTTTCTTCCACCGTAAGCCCAGCAAAGATCCCCATATTTTCCGGGACAAAGCCGATTCCCATACGGGCAATTTCGTAAGGCTTTTTCTTATGAATTTCACTCCCTTTATAAACGATTTTTCCTTTGGATGAGGCGATAAGTCCCATAACCGTCCTGATAACAGTACTCTTTCCTGCCCCGTTTCGGCCAATTAGTACCGTCACTGCATCAGCCTTTGCATCAAAAGTGACGCCTTGCAGAATGTGGTGCTTACCAATAAAAGCGTGGACGTCTTCAACCTTTAAAATAGGTTCACTCACTCTTCACGCCTCCACCCAAGTATGCGGCCTGGACCGCCTCGCTTTTATATATCTCTTCAGGCTCGCCATCAGCGATCAGCCTTCCATCCTGCAGGACCGCAATGGTGTCGGAAAGGGACATGATCAGGTCCATCTTATGCTCCACCAGGAGCATGGTCCGATCTCTTGCATCCTTGATTTTCTGTAGAATCTCCAAGATGGCCGGAACCTCCTCCTGAGACATGCCTGCAGTGGGTTCATCTAAGAACAGAATCTCCGGGTCAAGGGAGAGCAGGATGGCAATTTCCAGCTTTCTCTGCTCCCCGTGAGTCAAATTGATAGCCGCTTTTGCCCACTGATCCTCCAGAAGGACCTGCTTGAGGATGTGATAGGCTTCATCTTCAAGCTCGGAAAAATGCAGATAGTTTCTCCAGAAGTTCAAACCCAGGCCCTTGCGTGCCTGGATTGCAACCCTTACGTTCTCTAAAACAGTCAGCAGGGGAAAGATATTAGTGAGCTGAAAGGAACGGCCCATTCCCAGCCGAGTCCTTGCTGCAACCCCAAGTTTAGTAATGTCCTTCCCCTTCAGTAAAATTTTTCCCTCTGATGGCTGGTATTGGCCAGTTATCAGATTAAAAAGGGTAGTCTTGCCTGCCCCGTTCGGACCGATAATGGACTTCAGGAAAAACGACTCGATCCGGAGGTTCACATGGTCTACAGCCACGTGTCCCCCGAAACGGATGGTTAGATCTTTGGTCTCTATGGCGGGAAATGGATGTTTTTTAGTCATGGTTGGAAGGTGGGAGCTTATAAAATCTGCCCCAGAATAGTAGTTGGAATAATTCCTTTAAACGCAGACCCACTCAGACTGATCGTCTGAGTGGGTCTGCGGTAACGATGGCTACTTTATTTCTTGTTCATGATGGGTGGAGCCGTTTCTTCCATTGACAACTCCTTGACAAGCACGGGAATGGCCCATGCAACGTCAGGCTTCACGTCGAGCTTAAATGCGTACATGGACTGAAGGGCCTGATGGTCCTCCTTCCGGAACTTCATCTTTCCCTTAGGTGTCATAAACTCCATTCCCTCCATGGCGGAGATAAGCTTCTCGGTGTCGGTGCTCCCGGCCTTTTTGATGGCAGTCACTACTGCACCGGCCGCAGCAAAACCGCCGCAGGTAAAGAAATCCGGTGGTTCATTAAAACGTTTATAATGCTCTTTTACTAACCAGTCATTCACTGAATTATCAGGGTTCTCGTAATAATAGTAAATGGAACCCTCCATCCCCTTCAGCGGTTTCATCATCTTGAGAGCAGCAAGGACATTGCCTCCGCTAGCGATCTCAATGCCGTATTTATCAAGCTTGGCCGATATCAACTGGGGAATCGGCCCCCCCTTTCCTGCCCAGATAACCCAGACATACTTTGGCTTGGGCTTGTCTTTCATGGCCTCGATGATCCGCTGGATCGGGGCGGTAAAATCGGTTCCCTTGGGATCGCAATACTCCTCATGGACAACCTTTGCGCCAAGTTTTTCAGCGGCCTTCTTATAGGCGGCGATTCCATCCTTGCCAAAGGCATAGTCCTGCCCGATGCAGGCAATGCTGACCCCCGGTTTGGCTACGGCCACCGCATTGGAAATGGCGTCCTGACTTGAATTCCGGCCAGTGCGAAAGATATAGCGATTCCAATGCGCCCCTGTAATCGCATCGGCTACCGCGGGCTCTACAATAAGGATCTTCTTAAAATCCCTGGCTACCGGAAGAATAGCCAGGGCCACTCCGCTACTCGTTGGCCCTACGGCCAGATCCACCTTGTCATCGCCGTACAATTTGGTGAGGAGCATTTTGGCCCTTGCAGCCTTGAGCTGTGTATCCTCGATGATTAACTCCACATCCCTTCCTATGATCTTATTGGTTCCGTTGGTAAAAAATTCCAGGCCCATCTTAAAGCCAGTAACTTCAGCCTTTCCGTATATCTCATAGGGGCCACTCAATCCCTGCAAGATACCGATCTTAATCGGATCAGCAGCCATGCTTGGCGCTGCCAAAAAAGAGAGAGCCAAGATGCCCAACACACCACACTTCATGATTCGCTTGATGCTCATTCCTTTACCTCCTTCTTCTGAATAATGGTTAATTACCGCTTACAGAAAACCGAATACGCCTTATAAATAATGAAAACGCTTTTCCGATGAGTGAGTGTAGGAAAATTGTGATTGTATGTCAAGTAATCTACCCCTACCCCAATCAGGGTGCGTCTTTTCCAAACCGCCGTTAGGTCTGTTGAGAGGTTAATTTGATGAGAGTAATTTCTGAAGGCGAGCCCACCCGGATGGGTGGTCCCCAGTAGCCGGTGCCACGGCTGACATAGATTTGGGTGTTTTCATACCTATCGAGACCTGCCACAAATGGCTGGTCCAATCCGACCAATAAATTCCATGGAAAAAATTGGCCCCCGTGCGTGTGGCCAGAGATCTGCAAGTCGAAGCCAGCCTTTGCTGCGTCAAATATGCTCTTGGGTTGGTGGGCCAAAAGGATTTTTACGTCTACTGACGGGGCGCCCGCCAAGGCTTTCCGTGGGTCAGACAGGTGACCTTTCATGAAATTGCCCCCGCGATAGTCCGTGACACCGGCCAGAAGCATCCGGGACTTGCCGCGGGAGATGAGTCGATGTTCGTTCATTAGCACCGTAAACCCGAGACGCTTTACCTCCCCGATCCAATCATCGACCCCGGAGTAATATTCATGATTGCCGGTGACGAAAAAATTACCCTCCACCGATGTAAGGTTCTTAATCGGAGCCACGTCATATGCCAGTTGGCTCACGAGTCCGTCAGCCAAATCACCAGTCAGCGCAATAATATCTGCATCGAGGCGATTGGCTACTTCCACAACGTCTTCTACAAAACCGCGCCGGATGGTGGGGCTTACATGAATGTCGCTGATTTGAACGATCCTGAAACCTTCGAGATCGTTCGGCAAACCAATGATTGGAATTGTAACCTCCTTGACATCAGGGATCTGCTTTGCTTCTGCAAAACCATAAACAGTGAAGATTGAAGCGGTAGCTGCAATTCCATAATTCATTCCGTTGACCAGAAACCGTCTGCGGCCGGGGTTCGTAGGATTCTCTTCATAGAGTTTTACCACAGCGTTTCTGGATAGAAGGCGTTTGATTTTTTTCCATAGCACGGCCGGGATCCAAAAGAAATCCCGGATTACCAGAAACGTAAAAACAAAGCTTAAGAAACCTATGCCCATATATCCGACCCAGACAAAAATATCAACGCCGGTATTGTCCACCTCGGCCCTGCGGAGCAAAATGGTAAATGGGGTCGCAAAGAAAATGGCTACGATCCCCATAGCGATCGCAAGCCTCCAGAGGCGACCGAAGCGTGCCGCGCCAAACAGCCGCCAGGTAATATAAGCAGCAATCAGTCCGGAAAAAGCAAAAAAGGAAATAAAGAATATGAGCATTGTCATGTTTCAATAAATGTCAGACCGGTAACAGTTTAGTCCCCCTTAGCCCTCATTACTGCAATGAATGGGCGGCTTTTTATCAGCCCATGGTCTTGCTTGTTCCAATTGGGCAGCCAACCGAAAAAGTGTGGCTTCATCCCCAAAGCGTCCTGCAAATTGGACACCGATAGGTATGTTATCTTCATTCCAATATAAAGGAACCGACATGGCGGGTTGACCTGTTATATTTTGGGTCCGGGTGAAAGCTACAAAGGAAAGTGCAAGCCTTATCCACTTCATAGGATCATCCGGCGACGATTGAAAGGAACCTATTTTTGTTGGGGGAATTCTCATTGTCGGAGATAAAAGCACGTCATAATTTTCCTTGTGATACCAGTTTGCTATTTTCCTCGAAAAGCGTTGGAGGTCTTCCATTGCAACCAGATATGCCGCTCCGGTTATTTTTAGACTTTCCTGATAAAGATCCCAGGTCACGGGTTCCACCTCATCCTGCCTAATTTTTTTCCCTAATTCACGCTCCCAATAGGCGACAACATGTCCGACAAAACAAGAAAAAATCAAGACAAAAGTCTGGGGAAGATCTGGGTGGTTTAACAGAACTGCGGGAACCTCCTCTACGGAATGGCCAAGATCTTCGCAGAGCTGCGCGGCATCTTTCACTGCAGCTTCACAATCAGGATGTAACGTGGTTTCTTCATTCCAGCCTTCAGGCACACTGGTTAAAAGCCCGATCTTTAAACGCCCTACATCTTTTCCCACTTCTTTCAGGAAAGGGCGTTCCACAGGTGGAGCATAGTAAGGATCTCCAATGTCAGGTCCTGACGTTACATCCAACAAAGCTGCCGAATCCCTGACAGTGCGAGTCACCGCATGTTCATGAATTATCCCTCCGCCGATATCACCAAAGAGGGGTCCTAAGGGGTTTCGTCCCCGGGTAGGCTTTAAACCAAATAGCCCACAACAGGATGCCGGAATACGAATGGATCCGCCGCCATCATTTCCGTGAGCCATGGGCATTATTCCGGCTGCTACCGCTGCAGCGGAACCGCCACTGGAACCACCTGTCGTTAAGCTTGGGTCCCAGGGGTTAAAGGTCGGTCCATGAAGGGAGGGCTCTGTAGTGGTCAATATTCCAAACTCAGGCGTGTTCGTTTTTCCGA
The DNA here is from genome assembly GCA_048636195.1 of Anaerolineales bacterium. GTDB lineage: Bacteria > Desulfobacterota > DSM-4660 > Desulfatiglandales > Desulfatiglandaceae > 4484-190-2. The sequence goes on along the minus strand of JAIVXD010000010.1, from coordinate 9,275 downwards.
CTATGATCAATCCACTGGCTTTGTGACGTTTTACTATTTCGCTATCCAGTTTTGAGATATAGCCTTGAACTGCTCGTGATCCTTCGTCAAAAGGTGTATCTTTGCATTCCGCAACCAGGTCCTTCAATAGAAATGGCACGCCGCAAAACCCGGAATCAGATGTTTTCGCGGCTTTTGTATCTGAACCCCCGGTCTCAGCTGCCGTACGAGCCTGGTCATACATTTTGTGTATAACCGCATTGAGTTTGGGGTTTACTTTTTCAATTCGGTGAATCGTAGTTTCGAGTAATTCAGAGGGTGTGATTTTACCTTTACGGATTAACTCGCCCAAACCAATGGCATCATACCTAATCAATTCATCCATCATTTTGGCCTCCTTTTACCCAGTAGTCCATATGGTTTAGTGAAAAGGATATTGACTCAACCCATACCATAAAAAGAAACCTCCTATTAAAATAAAAATTAATTTCCCCAAACAACTTCAACTTAAGGAAGGAGGTTTCACATGACAGTCAAGGATTGTACCAATGTTAAAGAGTTTTGGCAATTGAAGAAAGAGATACGAGGATCTAAAGGCCATCTGATTGTGGGATATGACGTTAAACTGTCCTGATGATTATGCCAGGCAATGCGGCAGGATTCAATCCTGCCGCATTTTGGTTTATTTTTTTCTGGTTGCCTGGGTTTCCCAGTCTGCAATCTCGGTTGTTTCGTAAATTTCTTCCCAGCCTGTAATCATTCCAGTAATATGGCTGAAAAAAGAATGGCCAGTGGTTGTCATATAAAGGTGGATTACCAGGAAATTTAAAATAAAGAGCGCAATCAACGTGTGTATGACAGCTAAAACCGACAGGGACAGGATTCCCGGCATATAATTATACAGGTAGTATAAAAGCCCTGTAACCATTTGTGCCGGGAGCAGCATGGCTGAAATGCCCAGATAGGTCAATCGTTGCAACGGGTTGTGCTTAGCACCTTTCGATTTTTGAATCGGGTGGGGTTTGCCTTGAAAAATGCCCCAGGAATAGTAGAGGATAACTGAAAAGAGTTTTTTCGTTGTTGGAACATACTGCTTCCATTCCCCTGTTGTAAACAACCAGAACACAAAAAAGGCAAATAGAATCAGCCAGGACAGACCAACAAAATTATGGATGTTGACAGCCGTCTGGAAGCCAAACAGTTTGTATGTTCCATGAATTTCAAGTCCCGTGACGATCAGGCAGATGATCATAAACGACTGGAGCCAGTGCCAGAAACGTTCATACCTTGCGTAAAGATAAATTTTTATTATTTTTTTATCTTTCATTTAATTCTCCTTGCCGTTTCGTGTAAAGAACCGTCCGATACCATGGAGAAATACACCAGCCAGGGCACCAAGGACCGAGAGCCATCCGATGGTATCAATCAGGTTTGATTTGTTTTTTCCGGGCAGATACAGTCCTGTAATATTGGCAAGCCTGGAGTTTTCCTTGATATGACATTCCGTACAGTTCAAAGCATTCTCCTTGGGTGCAACCATGTGGGTGATGGGAAATGCATAGGTTGTTTCCACATAGTCGAATTCTCCTGAATAGGGGATACCAAGCGTCTTATTGCCGTATTCAATGGCATCATTCATATCAAATGTTGTCCAGAAACCGCGTTTCCCTGAAAGCATGGGTGCCAGAAGTTTTTTATTAATTTTATCATAGGGTTGCTTTCCCCGGTGAATTTTAAACGGAAAGATGCGGGCTTCCGGATCAGTTTTGTCGCCAACCGGATGGCTGACTTTTACAATTTGCGCCGGGTCAATTACATCATCTGCGGTTGTGCTGGTCAGGGAACCATTGAACCAGAAATATTCAGGTATTACATTCTTTTCCCATTTGAATTCCCCTTTTATGGATTTGTAAATGGGTTTTCCAAAGGGGCCTTTTTCAACATAGGGTTTGCCATCTTTCAGTTTTCCGGCTTTGGTCCAGTCCCACCACATCATTGTGGGATTTACTCTCGCGTATTTCGGAATATGACATGCCTGGCAGGAAACCACATCCGTATGATCGTTCATTTTTGAATCATTTTTATGGGGCTCGCTGCTGTGGCAGGAAACACAGGTGATTTTCGGTGCCAGATCATCTTCAATCAGGCTTTTTCGTGTTTCAACAGCAGGATTTGTATAGATCCTGCCGGCAATGTGGTGATCAACCGTGGTGTGACACCGGGTACAGGAAAAGTTTTTGCCGTCAATACCCATATGCACATCCAGCATCCGGTTCGGCTTTGTTAAAGAGGTGTCAAGATCGCCGTGTTTCACGCCATCGCCGCCGCCGCCTTTAAAATGACATTCCCCGCAATTTTTTCTTGTGGGAAACGTCACTTTGGTGATTGCCTGTTTGATTTCCTGCTGGATATCTTTCGCCATCTCATTGGTTTCAGGATCGTCATCTTCTGAAAATGCTTTAATGTCTCCAAAGGCTTCAGTAAAATTAAATCCCGATGAATTATGGCATTTCAGACAATTGACTTCGCCTTTCACTCCTTTTTTATTCCAGCTGACATGGCATTTCAGGCAGCCTTTATCTTCCATGGCATTTCCTGAAATACAAAAATTATTCACCGAATAACCAGCCTTGCCATATCTAATATCGCTCTTGTCCCTTGAAGCAAGCCAGGTCCAGTGAATTGTTTCATGGAATTGGGTCGCAGCTTCGGAATGGCAGGATAAACAGGCTCTGGTGATTTCTTCTCCTGAGGTGAAGTCTTTGTTTAAAGCCTCAACTTTTGTATGGTCTATCGTACTCCACCGTTTACTGCCTTTAACTGCCTGTTTGGCCAGTTTCCGCCCCAAAGCTTCTTCGCCGTTTTCAGGTGTCGATGCAAAGACAGCCTGAAAGGAGCAAAAGAAAGCTGTCACAGCAATCACTGTAAGACAGCACTTTAAAAAATACCGTGGTGTCATAGGCATCTCCATGCGTTTATTAAATATACTTTCAAACAAGAGCGGGTTAAAAAATCGCCACCCTTTTTCATCATTTATTGGCATTTTGCAGGTGTGGGTGAATCTGCAGCATGATGATAGAAATATGAATAAATATCAAGAATATCTTTATCAGAAAGTTCTGCCCAATTGTCCTTGCAGCCGAATTCATCAAAATTCCTGTTTTCAAAAATATCTTTCCATTGTTTCATTGTTTTGTCCGCAGGGCTTATTTTAGGAGTCGCGGATTCAACTTCACCATTTGCTGCACAGGCTTTATATACTTTTCGATAGGTGTATTTGCCTTTTCTTTTGTTGCCGTCAGGTCCTTCGGAAGCAAACGCCACTGAAAAGGATACAATTGTAAAGATAAACACCATGATGGTAATGATACTTTTTCTAAACATGTTATATCTCCTTGTGTTCTTTTAATTTTTTAAAAAATAGGTTATTTGAGTTCTTTAATCTCATACTTTCCGTCACCTTTGAAATCAATTTGCGCTTCCACATAATAGACGTCTTTTAAGGATTCTCTTACATCTTTTGTCATGTAATAAGCCTCTCCACTCCTTGCACCGGTTGGACATACAAAAACAATGGGCTTGTTATCGGGAAAATCCTTGATTTTGGGTTCAAGCTTTTCAACCGGGATATTAATGGCTGTTTTAAAAGACCCTTTTGCAAACTCATCTGCATCTCTTACGTCAATGAGCATGATGGACTCAGGGTTATTTGCGATAATTGTTTTGAATCGTTCAAGATCAATAGAGCCTTCAACTTCACCGGCTTGCACCTGTAAGGTCTCATTGGATTCACCATAGATTTTTTTCCATTCAGGGTATCCTTTGGCAAATACCTTGACTTTGGTGTATCCCATTTCAAGGGCTTTTACTGCTGATTTATGGCTTAATCTGCATTTGAGACCACCGCAATAGAAAGTAATCGGGGTATTAAGGTCCCTTGGCAGTTTCCCATTAAGGACTTCAAATTGAGTAAAAGGAATATTGATGGCTGTGGGGATATGTCCTTTATTAAATTTGGTTTTCTGGGGTCTTGCGTCAACAATTACGGTCTTGTTTTCAGCGATCTGTTTTGCCACATACTCTGCACTTACAGAGGCATAATTCCCTTTCTGGCTGACCCATTCAGGATATCCCTTGGCAAACACTTTAATGTTTTTATACCCGAGTTTTTCAGCTTTTTTAGCTGATTTGTGGCTGAGTTTGCATTTAAGTCCGCCGCAATAATAAATTAACATGGTATCTTTATCTTTTGGCAGAAGATTAGCCTTTTTATCAAATTCTGAAAATGGAATACTTACCGCCCCGGGGATATGACCTTTTGTGTATTTTACCTTGTAGGGTCTTGCATCAATGATCATCACATTTTCAGGCATGGGAACAGCCATGTGTGCTTTTACAAACTTGGCATCCACGATGCTATGAAACATCCATGACGTATCTTCGACGGGAGTCACACCGGTTTTTGCCGTTTTTGTTGCCGTACATCCTGTCAACAGTACCAGACCTGCCAACAAGGCCAAGATCAAGTTTTTTGCATTTTTTACTTTCATTTGTTCTCCTTAAAGTTTTAAGTGTTAAGTTATGTTTATGGTAACTCAGGTTCAGGGTTTCACGGTTCAGGGGTTCAGGGTTTTGTCTGACAAAGAAAACAGGATTTACGAAGAACTACGAGCCAAAGAGACAGATACAAGATGCTTTCGGGTGATCAATGCGTATTGCCGAAGGTTTCCATTCCGAATCGAGTACATAATTCACCCGATTCTTACGATACGCCAAGTCACTAACCGTGAACTGTGAACCTGACAACCTGGGTAGTTACATATATTTTAGTGCTAATCGACAAAGAGCAATGAGTGTGCCATTATAAAAACATTTACCAATTATTATTGTAACCAATTAAATTTAAAGGATATTCATGAATATATGGTTTTCTTTTACTACTGTTTGTTAACTATTTCCATTGCAAGTATGTTAATGATGTGTTAACTTGTTGATTAACAGTGTTAATAATTGCGAGGACAATATGGATATCGGAAAACAATGGCGGCCTATCATTGATTCTGTCCAGGACGGCATCATCATTGTTGATGACAAGGGGTATTTTATTGCAGCCAATCAGACTGCCCAATTGCTCACAGGGTACACTGAAGAAGAATTGAAAGGCCAATCCTGCCGGATTTTGAATTGTACCGGATGTAAGCTTGTCGGGAAAGGCAAAGGGAAAAAGTGGTGCGAACTTTTTTCTGAGGGGCTTGTCAGGGAAAAAAAATGTGTGATTACCAACAGCCATAACAGGACCATACCGATTATTAAGAGTGCAACCGTTCTTTTTAATGAGAAAAATGAGATTGTTGGTGCAGTTGAGACCCTGAAAGACATATCTGAAAATATCAACTATAAAAATGAATTGGCATCCATCAAACGGATGTATTACATTGATGACGGCTTTCATGGCATTATCGGAAGAACGCCAGTGATGCAGAGCCTTTATGAACATATAGAGAGTGTGGCGTCACTCGATACGCCGGTAATGATTTTGGGGGAGAGCGGTACCGGAAAGGAAATGGTTGCCAAAGCACTACATGAAACCGGGAACAGGGCATCCAAACCCTTTATTAAATTAGATTGTGCCGCGTTAAGTGAAAATATTCTTGAAAGTGAATTATTCGGCCATGTAAAGGGTGCCTATACCGGTGCAGACAGTGACAGGATAGGAAGGTTCGAAGCCGCCCACAAAGGAACCATTTTCCTGGATGAAATCGGAGATATCCCTCTTTCGGTTCAGGTTAAACTGCTCAGGGTTCTGGAAGAAAAAATGATTCAGCGGGTAGGAGCCAACAAATCCATTCCCGTTGATGTCAGGATAATTACAGCAACAAATCAAAATCTTGAAAAACTGATCGAAGAAGGATTATTCAGGGAAGACCTGTTTTTCAGAATCAATGTTTTTCCTTTAACCTGCCCGCCGCTACGCCAGCGGAAAGATGATATTACGTTGATTATTCAGCATTTTATCAGTTTTCATGCCGAAAAGACAGGGAAAAATATTTTAGGATTTACCCCGGAAGCCATGCGGTTAATGGTGGCATACCGCTGGCCCGGGAATATCAGGGAATTGAGAAACAGTGTAGAGTATGCTTTTGTCCTGGCAAGGGAAAAAAGTATCGGGCCCGAACATCTGCCGGAAAAAATCACAAGCTTCAATCCTCTGGATACCAAACCTCTGAAAAAAGTAGAACACGACGGTACAGTCACGGTTGGACTGTCTGAAAAAGAAGCGCTTCTTAATGCGCTTCAACAGGCTGACGGGAATCAGACTAAAGCTGCCAAGATTTTAGGTGTCAGCCGGATCACCGTGTGGAAGCGCATTAAGAAACATGGAATACAACTTAAGTAACAGTATTCTTGCGTAATTGCCAATCTGTTTAATAAGTCAATGGCGTTCCGTGCTGAAGAGGCGCTAAAAAAAGCTGTAGCCAAAGCTATTGCTGATCACAAACGCACGGGAGATCCCATTGTAATCTGGCGAGATGGGAAGGTTGTCAAGATTCCAGCGGAACAAATCGAAGTTTAGGACAAACTTTTGCTGGAAGATATCTTTTTTCTGTAATAATATATTTTGGCAAATCCAGAGGTTATGCCGTTACAGCCCGTGATATGACAAAAAGTGAGAAGAGGAGATATAAAAAATGGAAAAACAAGTCAGGATACCAGAATTAAAATATGACGGCTTCTTCTTACACTATAGACTTTATAATCAACTACGACATGAAATACCGGATGGGCAGGAGGTAAACCCTTGAAACTGCGTTTATCAAACCATGCGGCCAAAGAACTTATTCGCCGCAATATACCAGAGACTTTGCTTGACGAGATGCTTGACAATCCTCAGCAGCGTACAGAGGAAAAAGATGGGCTTGTTGCATATCAATCACAGTTTGATTTTGGAGAAGGAAAAGTGTACCTTATAAGAGCAATTGTGGATGAAACACAGGACCCAAACCTGGTGGTTACTGTATATAGAACCAGTAAAATAGACAAATACTGGAGGCAGTCATGAATATAAAATATGATTATGAGGTTGATGTTCTGCGTATTATTTTTAGCAATAATCCAATTGCCGAAAGCGATGAAGAAAAAAACGGCTTGATTCTTGATTATGACAAAAACGGCAATGTTGTTGGAATGGAAATTTTGCAGGCATCCAGGCGAATAGAGGATCCTTTTGCCTGCGACTATGCTGTAACAGCAGTAAAAAAAGACGAAATACCCCGTACGCAGGCTCATAACATCTAAATAAACGCCTTTTTGTGCTCCCGAAAAGTCCCTGCTGACATTCTCATCAAATCCTACGACTGGGCCATTGAACAAAGGAGAAACATCCTTCAAAACCTTTTAATCCTGTTATAGAAAGGAATATTAAATATTTAAAAGAAAAAGAGATTATTAAACGAGTTGGAGGTGCCAAAGGCGGGCATTGGGAAGTTCTCATAAAAAAGTAAGATAAATATGAACAAAAATGGGGGCAAGTCGAAAGCGCAGGGATAAACCGCCATAGAGTTGGGGATGAAGAGCCCACCTTTGAACTTAGAGGCGAAGATTTAAGAGTTGCTTAAATTTGAGGAGGCATTTTATATGTGGTCCAAGTTGGCATTGCAGACCGATCTTTATCAACTCACCATGGTGGGTGGATATGTCTTGGAGGGAAAGAAGGACCAGTGGGCTAATTTCGACTATTTTTTCCGTAGTATCCCTGATGAAGGGGGTTACTGTGTGCTGGCTGGTCTGGAAGATATAATTGACTACATACGGCAACTTGAGTTCACCCAGGAAGACCTATCCTATCTCGAGGGGCTGGGAATATTTTCCAAGAAGGTCCTGGCATACCTGAAAAATTTCAAATTTACCGGGGACCTTTGGGCCATTCCCGAGGGAACTGTGGTCTTCCCCCATGAACCCCTGATCCGGGTGACCGCGCCGTTGCCCGAGGCCCAGCTAATAGAAAGCGCGGTGCTTAATGTGATGAATTTTCAGACGCTCATCGCCACCAAAGCGGCCCGTGTTTGTTGGGCGGCCAACGGGGATCCCGTGATCGATTTCGGCCTGCGAAGGGCCCACGGTCCCGATGGTGCTTTGATGGCATCCCGTGCCGCTTACATCGGCGGTGTAGATGGTACCTCAAATGTCCTTGCAGGCCGCCTCTATGGCATACCTGTGCGCGGGACCCACGCCCACTCCTGGGTGGAGAGCTTCCCACATGAGTTGGATGCCTTTAGAGCTTACGCGGAGGTCTACCCCGATTCCTGTCTGCTTTTGGTCGATACCTACGATACACTCCGCAGTGGGGTCCCGCATGCCATCCAGGTGGGGCAGGAGCTAAGGGCAAAAGGTCATGAACTCTGGGGTATCCGCTTAGACAGTGGCGATCTGGCTTATCTGAGTAAAGAGGCCCGGCGCATGCTGGACGAGGCAGGCTTTCCGGATGCCGCCATCGTGGCCTCCAGCGATCTTGACGAATGGATCATAGAGAGCCTCAAGCGGCAGGGAGCACGTGTGGATGTATGGGGAGTGGGCACACGGCTGGTCACCTCATTCTCGTGCCCTGCCCTGGGGGGGGTCTATAAGCTTACAGCCATGGATGATGGCGGGGAGCATATGACACCCAAGATCAAGAGATCGGATAACCCCGAAAAAATCACCAATCCGGGTCCCAAGAAGGTGGTAAGAATGTACGATCAGAGAGGACGGATGCGAGGGGATGTGCTGTTCCTGAATGACGAGCGAATTCCCACGGGACGTCCCCTTCGGGCATACCACCCCATGTTTCATTATGTTTTCAAGACCTATCCCAGGCGCTTCAAGAAACAGGAGCTCATGGTCCCCATATTTCAGAAGGGCAAGTTGGTTTACCAGAGTCCCCCTGTCCATGCGATACGGGAACACGCCCTGAAAAATCTGAAGCAACTGGATGCTGGGTACAAACGTTTCCGAAACCCACATACCTATCACGTGAGTCTCAGTCCTGCTCTGTTCAGAATCAAACACCGCCTGCTGCGCCAGGCCGCGAAAACAGAAATGGTGGTCTCGGAATCCTGAACTGTGAACCTGACAACCTGAGTATTTACAGATAAATAACTGATCGTTTTGGAAAACATTTTGACATTGGGGTTTTGGATTTGATTTGACATTTGGATTTTGTCATTTGAACTTTATTCCATAGGGCATCACAAATCACTATCCAACACACATAACAGAGCTGGGATCACCAGCTAAGCTGTTAGTTTAAGAGATTAACT
>JAIVXD010000009.1:0-17990 GCA_048636195.1 Anaerolineales bacterium | reverse complement strand
GAACTGTCAAAATAAGTAGTCTGATTCGCATATTATTCCTTGACGGTCTCGTAAAAAGTCTCCCGCTTCAGTTCAGCGGGACGTTGTACTGCATTTCGCAATCATTCAACGTACGATAAGTACGCCTCATGATTATAATATCGGACTCTGAAGCTATCCTTTTTCTAATACTTCTGCGATGCGATTCCGATAATCACGGCTTTGATCGTCAACTGGGAACAAATCGATTCCTGAGGGTGACGAAGCTCCCAGGCCAAGTTCCACCGCCCTGGCAATCTGTTCCTGTTTGAAAATCTTTTGCTTCATTATTTGATCATTACTGCCCAGTGACTTCAAAACAGCCACTCCAACGGCGTCAATCGCCACACGATCCGTAGACGCTAGAAAAACATTACCTTTGGCCCTTTTGCCATTCATCGGTCCCCCATCAACAAAGGCATCAATGCCGTCCAATACAATCAGGTCTGGTTTAAAAGGTGCATTTATCTCTGCAATCATCTTTCGTTGATGGGGCGAGCCATGCAACTCCCTCATGTAGCTATAGCCGTGTCTACTTGTAGGGACCACTCCAACATGGAGCTTCAGTGACATGGTGAAAACCCCGCCGTATTGGTGAGTCTTGAGGCAGCAAGTGGAAATGAGGCACTCAGCCTCAATGATAGGGCGTGCAATTCGAAATCCCTCACGCCAATGGCTATCCTTGGGCCTGACCTCAACCCAGTCCTCATCCTCCAGGTCATCAAAGTTGGTGATCTTGACATCCAGCTTTTCCATCAGCGAAATCACACCCTTTTCCTCCATTACCTCTCTCGTAAGTGGATAGCTTCTTTCGCCAAGGCTGACAGATTTCGCCCCCATTCTCCAAACCTCTTCCACAAGAGCTACCAGGGTATCGTTATGAGTGGATCCGGGAACGTGGTCGGCAGTGTTGAAGTTGGGTTTGATCAGGACATCTTTGTTCTTTACGGGGTTAATATTTAGGGCCTTTATTGAGGAGATAACACCAGATTTTCGATCCTCGGTTCTAAAAAATGCCACACGACTCTTAGGACTAGCCATAGTTAGACCTCCATGTATACCCAGCAATAAACTACCACCGGTAGCGCCAGAATACTTCAGAAACTCCCTCCTGCTGACACCCCTTATCGCATATTTGTTAAGCTTTTAAAATTAGAAAGATTATACACCAGGCCTTAAGTGCTTGCTCATAATCGGATTGATGTATCATTCCGTTTGCTCCAAAAATTGTTACGTGTTATGTTTTTTATACAAAAAATTCATTGGAATAGACATTATACCAGACCTCGTTATTTGATCTACGAACTAGTGCCCTGTCTCTAAAGTTCTTTCCGGCAACTTGGCAATTTAAGTTACCTTGAGTTTGCAGTGGAGTAGTTTGCTAAGGTTTATCAATAGGGCGCTGAGGACTTCATCTGTTCCGATGGTGGCCGTGATGAAGTCATTATTTTCTTGCAATGTTTCATATAACACATTCCACGCTTTCCTTTTGGCCTTTGGCCAGTATGACGTTGCAAGGTTAGAAATCAACCGAAGTTGTTTTTCAAGGAATTTAACATTTAACTGGGGACTGTGCATTTGAAGCCACTTGGAAAATCTGGAAATGACTTTTTCGTGCAGGCCCTCGCCTGAGTATGAGAACTTAAAAGGGTGGGCGAAATCAGAGCCCCATGTTTCTGTAAAAGAGATAATACGGTTTTTGAGATCTGTAGTCGATAAGAAACTTTCATCTTTTAAGGCCTTTTGTTGAAGAATGCCAAACCAGATTTCGATCAAGTTAAGCCACGATCCATGAGTTGGTAAAAAGTGGAAAACGATTCTTTTTTCGGGAGATTGCAACCATTGACGGCGATCGTGAGCAGTTTTGAGTTTAGGGAGATCAAGTCCACATAAATCAGCGATCCCCAAACAAAATTCCTCAGTGGAATGGGAGGAATAGTTGTCGCAAATGTAATGAAGTTCGGCCGACCTGTCATATTGAAGGATGTGGTTTCTGACAGATGATGTAATAGTGGATGACGTGTGATCAGGAATGCACTCGGTGAAAACCTGACCAGTAGACACTTGCAAAATGGACAATATGGAGACGGTTCCATGTCTTACATACTCAGGCTCTATGTATTCAGGGCGGTCTCCTTGGGCGGGCAATCTTGGCGCTTTCCTTTCCAAGGCCTGTAATCCGGTACACTCATCCAGGCAAAACAAATACGGATGGGCCCATTGATAGACCTTGATAATTTTCTCCATTTTTGGGAAGAAATCGGGATCGCAAATTTGTAGGAAGTATTTATTTTGGTAGGGCTTTAAGGAATTGGATTTTAGCAAACGATGGATCGAGGAACGGCTTATGGGGCATTGGAGAATATCCAGATGTTTCTGAAGATATGTTTCAGCCCAGCGAATTGACCATCTGGTGTATCCCGGCAAAGGATTATATTGGCAATAGAAGGCGAGGAGCCTGTGGTTAACTTCAGGGGGAATAATGGGTGGCCGTCCGCTTCGAGGTCTGTCTAAAATGCCATCTCCTGCCTGAAACCGCTGTTTCCAGCTGAAAACGGTCTTAACATTACAGCCCAATACCGAACTTATGGTGGTTTCAGGGATCTTATGCTGCAGAAGGACCCAGAGTTGCAAACGAAATACGAGTCTCGGCCATGGGGATTTGCAGGTAGAGTCAGTTGCCAGTTCTAATGCTTCTTTATTGGCTCCTTTTCTGAGGAGTTTGAGGAGTTTTTTTTAAGCTCAGCTAAATATTGGGGAAGAGAGTCCTTAATGCTGGAAAGTCCAAGTCTCGAAAGATGAGAAAGAATACTTCTTGGTGAGAGGGTAAGTTGACAACGCTCTTCAAGCTTTTTAGCCAATTGTTCTCCACCTATAGGACGTTGAGCTACCGCTTCAATGACAAATTGCTGAATGAGTTCAGCTTTTATTTGAGGGGTAAAGCGATAGTCTTGCCTTTGCCCTTGCCTTTGATCAAGAATTCCTTTTACGTCTTCTTGCTCCAAGTTTCGGGTGAGTTTTCCTATTCGATCAATGGAAAGACCCAGAGCACCGGCGACTGTGCTACGCGAAAGAAGCCCGTTATTTGCCAGAGATAGAAGGACGACTCTTTTCTGGATCGAATTGGATTTGGGAATTCGAAGCAGAAGGTTGCCGACATTAAAATCCACTTTCAACCACGAATCGTCTGCCTCGAGAGTTGGCACTATTTGTTCAGGACGAGGAGGCTTAAAGGAAGATGTCTTGCTTCTTTGGTCTTCAAGTCCTGCGAGTCCTCGGAGCTTCATGGCGAGTACTAAAGATCGTATGCTGCCCGGGGCCATATTCAGAAAAGTCGAAATCGAACTTCGATTAACACCAAGCAGGAACAGGGCATATGCCAATATCTTTCGGATAATTTTTTTGCCCAGTAGAGTTTCAGCCTGGCTAATGCGTTGTTCCGAGAGTTTTTGAGAAAAGGACAATGATTCGCAATTCATAGCACCTCCAAAAGGACATTAGTTAATCCACTTTGAGGTACCTTAATCGCTATCCTCTTTATTGTCAAGGGGTATTTTAGGAATTATGGCCATGTAAACGGATTAGTTGTATGTTATATGAAGTTATTTTAAACTGCTGGTATAGGAGAGGAACTTTTGAGACAGGGCACTAGTTAGGGTTGCGGGTTGCGCGGGTGTGGATGGCGGGTTTTGCACTCTCGGTACAAATTATTAGGAGGAAAGTATTGAACACCCAGGTACTAATCATTGGTGGTGGAGCCACGGGTACTGGCCTTGCACGGGACCTGGCACTTCGTGGGGTTCAGTCCGTACTGGTGGAAAAGGGGGACCTGAATTCAGGTGCTTCGGGCGCCAATCATGGACTCCTTCACAGCGGGGGGCGTTATGTGGCCAGCGATCCTGAGACCGCAAAAGAATGCCGGGAAGAAGGTAAAATCCTTAAGCAGGTGGCTTCTAACTGTATCGAGAACACAGGTGGTCTGTTTGTGGCGGTGGAGGGCGATGACGAAAAATATGCCGCGAATTTTCCCGACCTTTGTTCCCGGTGCGGCATCCAGGCCCGGGAACTGGACCCAAAAGAGGCCCGCGAACTTGAACCTGCCCTAAGCCCTAAAGTAATTGCCGCTTATGAGGTGGAGGATGCATCCATTGACCCCTTCAAGCTCTCGATCGCAAACATTGATCAGGCACTAAGCCTGGGCTGCTCTCTTCTGTGTCACACAAGAGTTGTAGGGTTTGAGTGCAGCGATAGACGTATCCGGACAGCACACCTTAAAAATACAAAAACCGGTGAGGATATTACTGTTGAGGCTGAACAGGTGGTAAACGCTACCGGTGCATGGGCCGGGGAAGTGGCCGCTCTTGCCGGTATATCAATAGATTTGCTTTATTCCAAAGGGAGTCTCCTGATTACGGACAATAGAATTACAACAAGAGTTATTAACCGTTTGCGTCCGTCTTCTGACGGCGATATATTGGTCCCGGGTGGTACGGTCTCATTGCTCGGGACAACGTCTATCCGTGTAGACTCCTTGGATGACATCCGGCCAACCATTGAGGAAATGGATAACATTATTGACCAGGGTGCTGCAGCCATTCCTGTTTTAAAGAAGACCAGGTATATTCGCGCCTATAGCGGTGTCAGGCCCCTCGTTGCATCGCAATCTGCAGGAGATGACCGTTCTGTAAGCCGAAGCTTTGCGCTTTTGGATCACGCCCGGGATGGGCTTGAAAATTTTGCAACCATTACAGGCGGAAAGTTGTCCACTTACCGTTACATGGCAGAAAAGACCGCGGACCTGGTCTGCACGCGAATGGGTGTCTCCAAACCTTGCGTAACCCGAACCGAACTCCTCCCGTCTTCCGAGGGCTCAAGGTGGACTGAGCCGGGCCTGGCCCCAAAAGAGTGGATAAAAAAAGGTGAACCAGAAGATCTCATAATGTGCGAGTGCGAAATGGTACCCAAAAGCGTTGTAGACAGGATCGTCACATCCATTCGCGAGCAGGGAGACCGTGCAGACCTCAGGGCAATTGGCCTTCGAAGCCGGATTGGCAAAGGCACCTGTCAGGGGGCTTTTTGCGGTATTCGCATCACCGCCCATATGTATGATAAAGGCGAATTCCATGCGGATGAGGGCCTGTTCGATCTTCGGAGATTCCTCAACGGACGCTGGAAGGGAATACGCCCCATTCTCTGGGATGGGTCACTAATCCAGGAGGAACTGCAGGAGGCCATGCACTGCGGTCTTTTTGGCCTGGAATTGTAGACTAATTTTTAACAGGATGAACGCATCGAATCCATGTCCGACTCAAAGAACATAAAATTTGATGTATGCATTATAGGTACCGGCATGGCCGGTATGGCCTCTGCCCTGTTTGCGGCAAACCGGGGTTTGTCTACGGTACAGGTGGGGAGCACCGGTGAAATCATGTTTGCCAGTGGCTTTCTTGATCTGCTGGGGGTCCATCCGGTTGAGGAAAAAAGGTCATTAAATAATCCCTGGGAGGGGATTGGCGAGCTGTGCAAGGATATACCCAACCATCCCTATGCGCGAATAAAAGAACAGGATATCAGGGCCGCATTTGACGAATTCCTTACTTTTTTGCAGGACGCTGGTCTTCCTTATCAAAGACGGAACGAGCGTAACTGCCAGGTGATTACCTCTCTCGGAACTCTTAAGAACACTTACTGTGTACCCAAGACAATGTGGAACGGCGTGGAGGCCCTGGAGACGAAAAAACCCTGTCTGCTCGTTGACATCAGGGGCTTTAAAGGGTTTAGTGCCAGACAAATGGCAGCCGCATTGCAGGATGTATGGCCGGATCTGCGAACAGCCCGTATTTCTTTTCCTGAGACCGGGCATATGAGTGAGGTTTATACTGAACAGATGGCCCGTGCTCTGGATTCACCACAAAAACGGGAGAAACTTATAGAGGTGGTTAAGCCTCATGTTAAAGACGCCCAGGTAGTAGGCATGCCGGGAATCTTCGGTATGTCCCGGACCAATGAGGTTATTGCCGACCTGAGTGAGGGATTTGGGGTGCCGGTTTTTGAGATTCCTACCATGCCTCCTTCTGTCTCTGGCGTGCGCCTCAAGGAAGCCTTTGAAGAGCGGATTCCTGACAAAGGGGTCCGGCTTTTATCACAAGAGCAGGTTCTGAACGTACACCACGGAACGGATGGATACTTTGCGCTTGATATAGGACAAGAAACCACAGAACGTACCATTAAAGCCAGGGGCGTCATTCTTGCGAGCGGCAGGTTCCTGGGAAAAGGTCTTCACGCGGATCGGAAACATATCCGCGAGACTATCTTTGATCTTCCTGTGACACAGCCCCCGGACAGAACCCTGTGGCATCGAAAAGATTTCCTGGACTCCCGGGGGCACCCTATAAACCGGGCCGGCCTGGAAATTGACGACTCGTTCCGTCCACTGGACAGTTCCGGCCATCCCGCCTTTAAATTGCTTTTCGCCGCAGGCTCCATCCTGGCTCACCAGGACTGGATGCGCATGAAATGCGGTTCAGGCCTGGCCCTGGCTACGGGCTTTGCCGCGGTCCAATCGTTTGTCCGTCTTTTCAAGTAGTGATAAGGTCGAGTTGAATCTGAAGCTGTGCCTTTTTCCCTGGAGTAAGGATAAGGGGATAAAGGAAAAGCAGACTCGATCCCTGGTATGTGCGCTCAAATCCTTCCTCGGACTGGGAGACTGTCATCAGGGGGAAAAACCATGCCGAGACCTGTTGAGAGAAGTTGAATGCTGCGGTCAGCCGGTCCGGGCCATTGATTAGCTCAAACTTTGTCAGGTTGTCCTCATGCCCGGTCTCGGGAACCTCCCTCCGCCGGCCGGACTCCGGTGCGAGATAGTACCTTTTGGGGTCCTGATCAGAAAAAAGTGTCAGGTTGAATTCACAGCCGTACAGGGTTGAGAGCGGCTCAGAACCGGAGCACTCAAACTCGTAGTCTACGATCAACCGCGCTTCCGCCCCAACCCGAATCAACTTCTTTACGGTCAGGTTCCTGCCGGCCACATGACCGGTACGCGTTAAAACCACAATGGCTTCTTCTGACGAGGACAAGGCCTTTTCTACCAGATACTCGCCCTCAACAAAATCTCCCAGTTCGTCGTATTCATTTGCGGCGTAACCTTCGACGGTGGCATCCTGTGACAGGAAGTGGTCCAAGAGAGAAATCCTGGTGTAGCCATCGTAGATTAGTGAGCTCACCAGGTTTTCATCATTTGACCTGGCCTGGTCGTGGATGGATGCAATACTATCAGAGTTCCCTCCTTCACTTTGTGTGATCTCATGAAGACGATGGTGATAGGCCTCACGCCGGCGAGTGAGGGTGTCGCTCAGATTCAGTGCGAGTGGCAGATGACAGATTTCGAATAATCCCCCTCCACTGTTAGGTTTGAGACCCAGGCTCAAGCCCGGGTTCCACACCAGGATCTCTTCGCTACCATCTTTGTCAAGATCGAGCTGCAGCAATTTGATCCCTCCACCGGACTCTTCAATTAAGCGGGCCTGGGCCCGGATCAGGTTCTCGTGGATGGCCCGCCGCAAGTGTCCGAGGTAGAGCCCGCCAAAGACGCCATGCCAGTACGCGCAATTGCACTGCCCGCGCCAGAGGAACTCACGAGCCTCTTTATCATGGGTGGCCTGCTCACTGAGGAAGAGCATTTTCTTGTGCATCCGGTTGGCCTCGTCATATTTGACCAGAAAATTATCCCACACGCCTCCCCGCACAAAAGGCCGCCACTCCTCCCATCGGCCTTCGGCCTTGAGCGAATTTATAATATTCTCAAGGGTGTGACCCTGTTCCGCGGGCAGGGCCCATTCGGTCATCTCTTCGTATGAGGCCTGAGGGAGATAGATCCGGCCAAGGGGCCTATTCGATGCCACAAACTCTCCGGGCAAAACTGTTTGGAGCCACTCCGAGCTATCTGTAATAGCGGTGAAGAACTTTTCCAGCCAACCCTGTTGGATTACCCAGTCGTAGGTTCCGGGCCAGAGACCAAACTTCTCACCGTCATCGCCGTAGAGGGCCACGGCCCGTCCGGCCTCTTTCATTTCCCAGAGATGGCCCATGACCTCCTCTACCGGCTTAAACGGGATGAGATAGCGCATGATCATGGGCGTGGCCAGCAGGCTCAAAGTCTTCCCTTCTTTTTCCGTGATGTAGCGGCCATAGATATCGTGTGGCTTGAGGCCGGCATAATAGAAATGCGTGTCATCAACTACAGTGTAAGCCATTTCTGTGCCGGACAGCGTCAGCGGCAGACCAGGGTCCCAAACACGTTCGGTCAACCAGAAGCCGGTCGGTTTACGATCAAAGCGGCTTTCGATGTATTCGTTCATCATCCGCACCTGGCCCCGGGCATCCCGGACCGGAATGCTTGCCAGCAAGGGCTCGAAAAACCCGCCAGACAGGGGTTCAACCTGATCCCGTTTTACCAGGCTGGCCAAAAGGTCCAGGGTCTCAGGCCGCTGCTGGTCTAACCACTCCAGCAAAGGACCTGAAAAGTGCAAGCCGACCCTGACTGCAGGGTGGGCTTGAAGGAGGTCAAGCAATGGCCGATAACATTTGTCATGGGCCATTTTAAAGACGTGGTCGAAGTTACCAACGGGCTGGTGACAGTGAATGACCATAATCAGGTTCATGGTTTAAATGTCCCCTTTTTTTGGAAGTCTTAACCGATGATTTTGAAAATATACAGTGTGTTGCCTATGATGAAACGATGCTGGTTGCTCGTTGCTGGTTACTGGATGCTCGTTGCTGGTTGCTTGTTACTGGATAGCTTTGACATTTCATATGGGTTCCACCATGTCATCAGCGTACCTGAACAATAAAGATTTGCATACCTCAATGTCGTTGGGTTATCAATTAGCAAGCCGAAGGCGTACCACAACTTTAGTTCACTTTAGTCACTTCAAACTTTAGATCACTATGTTATGTATAGGCAATTCGCCCTATGCGTGAAGGCGTTTTTTTGCCAAGAAAAACATAAGTTTGAGCCGTGTAGTATCCTGCATCCAGCATCAGGCTTACCTAAGCAGGATCTTCGACATCCCTACCTGCTTCCTCTCCGACCAAAAAACCCAGCCGTCTCCCCAGTTCATCGAATGTTGATGCCTGTTCCGGGCCAAGGATCTTAGTGAACTCAGGATTGTTGTAAAGATCATAAAATGTGTTTTGGCACTCCCATAGGTCCAGCTCCAGGTGCATGGCCTCGGCCATATTCAAGAAGTCAATCATGTTTTTTATGGTGTTTTGGTCAGGGGATGATGCCAGGTGGGTCATCTGATTTCGGAGAAAATCCCGGGCCTTTTTTCTGAGTTCCGGCCCATTTAATTTCAGCTTTAGTTGCCCAGCCCGTTCAGCCACTTGATGCAAGCCTGCCCAGTCAACAGGGTCTTCTTCCGGGTCTGAGGTCATAAATCCGGCCAATTGTTCATAGATCAAAAGCCTAAAATCCTGTTCCAGATTTTCAGGGACCGGCTCACCTGCCTTTTCAAGGAAAAACATAAACTCCTGGAGAGGCTTATAGTGCTCTATTAAGGAATTTCTTATCTGCTGGTGGACAGCGCGCGCCAGACCTTCGACAAGGCACTTTCGGGTATCCGGAATAAGATCGTGTAATTCATAACGCTTGACTTGACGCAGATGCCGGAAGAAGGTCTCTTCTATCTTCTCTAATGACGCTGCAGCGAGTCCCGGCTCGAGTTCCTTGACCATCTGTTTCAGATCCAATCGGGCAGCGTTTTCTCCCACAGAACAGCTCAACTCCCTTTTTCCTTGGCGGAAAGCGACATATGCCCGTGTAGATACCCGCCCGGTTGTTTTTTCTTCCACCTGCACTTCTCCCAGAATTGCATTCAGGCCCTCAACCCCTAAGTCTTGCTGTTGGACAGGACTGACCATTTCAGAAAAAATGCAGGTCTCATTTGGTGGCACATTGGCCAAAGCGCCAAGGGCGTAGTGGGCGGTCGCTCGGGAGGGATCTATCCGGGAGGGTTTGACCAGTCGGTGATACACACTGCTTCCGTCCCCGTATTCCGGGTCGTTACTCATGGCCTTGGATAAAAATCCCATAAGCCCTTCTTCAAGGTCCCTTTTGGCCAAGGGCTGGGCCAGATCTATGGCTCGCGCGGCATACTTAAGAACCTGGGCAGTCTCTAATCCGGAAATGTCATCGAAGAACCAGCCGCAACTGGTAAACATGTAGAGTGACATTCGCTGGGATTCCATAAGCTGCAAGGTTTCCACCTTTTCGGTTGCTCCCGGCCCGTGTGCGGCATGGCGTTTCAGAAAACGTTCGCGCTCCCGGTCCGAGGGATTGGAAAAGACCGTTACATAATCGTCACGCGCTTCCCAGGGATCCTTCAGAAGTCTTCCGCCCTGTTCTTCAAAGGTCGTCCTTAGCTCATTATTCAGCCAGTCAAGTCCCTCACGCAAGGGAGCACGCCAGGCCTGATTCCATCCCGGCGTGTGACCAATGCTGCATCCGCAGTCTGTGCGCCATCTCCCAACCCCGTGCGCACAGCTCCAGGAGCTATTCTCAAGAATTTTGACCTCATTTTGCGGGGGAAAGCGTTCAAGAAACAACGCGTAGTTCGTGAGCTTGATATGGTCGGTCTGTTCCAGGTGGTCGAAAATCCAGGATAAGGCCAGGTCACCGAACTTGAAGTGATGCCCGTAAGACTCCCCGTCCGTGGCAACGTTGACTAACCGCGGTCCATCTTTATGCTCTCCAAATGCCTGTTCGATGCGTGAAAGGAAGTCTTTCCCGGATGCAAGGATCTTTTCATATGCGACGGCGCGAGAGAGTGGCCCGTCGTAGAAAAAGATGTCTATAAAACGCTGGGATCCCTTGTCCAACCAGACCCGGTAAGGGAGGGTCGGATCGATCCGGCTTCCTGAGACATCCTGCCAGTCATTTTCCCCTGAATTTCCGGATAGGGGACGAACCGACTGGGCCTGAGTCGGGGATAGGATGGTAAATTTTATTCCCTCCTGTGCCATCATGTCCAGGGTCTCCATATCAACCGCGGTCTCGGCCAGCCACATCCCTTCGGCCTGCCGGCCAAACCGCTGCTCGAAATCGGCCATGCCCCATCGAATTTGTGTCAGTTTGTCCCTGCGGCGTGCAAGGGGCATAATGATGTGGTTATAGACCTGAGCCAGGGCATTGCCGTGACCCTGGTAGCGGTCTCGACTGGCCAGGTCCGCAAATATAATCTGGTCATAGATCCAGGGATGGGCCTTTTCCAGCCAGGAGAGCAGGGTAGGGCCAAAGTTGAAACTCATGTGCTCATAGTTGTTGAGCAGTTTCTTAATATGTCCCTCCTGGTCGTGCAGGCGAGCGCGAGTATTGGGCCCATAGCATTCCCGCGTGATGCGCTCATTCCAATCGTGGTAAGGCTGGGCCGAAGCCTGGTATTCAACGAATTCCAGCCAGGGATTCTCACGAGGCGGTTGATAGAAGTGGCCGTGGATACAAAGATATTTATCGGTCATTGGATTTTGCTGAGCTCCTTTTTGAGTTGTGGACAATGTAAGACAGGGGTGACTGTGTGTCAAAGGGAAAAGGCCGTTTCAGGAGGAAGTCCTGGAAAACAGACATAGAATTGTTAGAGATTGCCGGATGTGCTTGTCAAACCTGAAAATAGCCGGTATTATCAACATATGCAAAAAAAGATAGATCTTTCAGAGATAAAGGTGTGTGTAAAGGGTGGTGGAGACATTGCTTCGGGTGTGGCCTGGAGGCTTTATCAATGTGGTTTCAGGGTGTTCATGACTGAAATCGATCAACCCATGGCGGTGAGGCGTAAGGTGGCCTTTTGCGATGCGATATACCATGGCAGCACGGTCGTTGAAGGGGTTGAGGCCTTACTTGTACACAAAACAGACGAGGTTTTTTCGCTTTGGGTTCAAGGGAAAATACCGATTCTTGTAGATCCCAAAGGTAAGACATGCAATGTGATAAGGCCTGACGTGTTGGTGGATGCCATCCTGGCTAAAAAGAACATAGGGACCTCAATGCATGATGCGCCCCTGGTCATTGCCCTTGGACCCGGCTTTGAGGCAGGACAGGATGCCCATTTTGTAGTTGAAACCAACCGGGGCCATAACCTTGGTCGTTTGTTGGCCTCGGGCTCGGCAGAGGCCAATACGGGTGTGCCTGGCCCTGTCCAGGGAATTACCGCAGATCGGGTCCTCAGGTCGCCTGCGGAAGGCGTATGGCAGAACAATATGGAAATCGGTGATTTGGTAAAAAAAGGGGATATGGTCGGATCTGTTGCAGGGTTGCCCGTGAATGCACTCATTGATGGTGTGATAAGAGGTATGATTCACCCAGGGATCACGGTCTCAAAGGGCCTCAAGATCGGTGATATTGACCCAAGGGGCAATAAGGAGAATTGCTTTACTATTTCGGAAAAGGCCCTGGCCATTGCCGGAGGCGTATTGGAAGGAATCCTCAGGGTTTATGGATAATAAAATCCAAAAGCTTTACCTTGACAAGGGTTTTGCCCAAGGCATACAAATTATTGTCAGCTAAGAATTGCTGTCCCGAAATATTTTACCTTTTATTATAACATAGAAAACTTGGTCCTCAGGGACCGTTGAAGATCCCCGCTGAAGTTCAGCGGGAGGTCAGAGCCAGATGGCTCTGCTTAGGAGTGTTGGGTATTTATTCCATTACTCCATTACTCCATCACTCCAGTACTCCATAATCTATTGAAATTCCAACAGAACAAATCCCCTCTGGGGATTACCAAAGCCGGGTGTTTAGGCTCGGATTTTTATCTAAAAACGGAGGAGACTCATGAACCAGAAAAAAGAACTTTACGCTACATCGTTTAACCCCTTGCTTGTCAAACCCACCCGCCCCCTTCCAGAGGAAATCGCGGTCATCGGAGCCGGGACGATTGGGCCGGATATTGCCTATTATCTTAAAAGTGCCTTACCAGCTATCAAACTATATCTGGTAGATGTTGTGGAAGAACCCCTTAAGAATGCGGAGAAGCGGCTTTCAGCCTATGCGAAAAAGGCAGTGGATAAGAAGAAAATGAAGGAGGATAAGGCAAAAGCAGTCCTCGAAAATATTATTTATACCATGGACTACGATCAAATAAAGAATTGCGATCTGGTGATCGAGGCCGCAACAGAGAGCATTCCCCTGAAACAGAAAATCTTTGACAGCGTTGAAAAAACGGTCAGTGAAGATACGATCATTACTTCCAATACAAGTTCAATCCCTGCCGACAGGATCTTTTCCAAAATGAAAAAACCGGAAAGGACCACTATTACACATTTCTTTGCGCCCGCATGGCGGAGTCTTCCCGTAGAGGTTATAACATGGCAAGGGGCAAGCCAGGACACAGTAGATTACCTTTGCTGGTTTTTTGCGAGTACAGGGAAGGCTCCCATTATGACGGACAATGCCATTTGCTTCATGCTGGACCGGATCTTTGATAACTGGTGCAATGAGGCTGCCTATTTGCTGGAATCTGCCTCTGCAAGCCAGGTTGATAAAGTGGTGGAAGAGTTTGTATTTGCAGGGCCCTTCTTTGTCTTAAATATGGCAAATGGTAACCCAATTATCATTGAGACCAACACTCTCCAAATGGAAGAAGGCCCCCATTACAGGCCCGCACCGATCTTGAGCTCGGTGGACAGGTGGCTGACCCATCGCCCCGGCGCCAAAATTGAGGTTCCCGGGGATATAAAAGATACCATCAGGGATCGGATGCTGGGTATTTTCTTTTCCCAGTCATTCGATATTATTGATCGAGGAATTGGCACAAAGGAGGACCTGAACTTTGGTTGTCAGATTGCCCTGGGATTTAGAAAGGGACCGCTTGATGTCATGCAGGATCTGGGTGAGGCAGAAGTGAGCCGGATCATGAAAAAATTCCAGGAGGAAAGGCCGGGCTTTCCCCAGGCAAAGGGATCTTTCTCCTTTTATCAGGATTTCAAACGGCATGTCCTGGTGGATGAGATGGACGGGGTGATAATTATCACCATCCGCCGGCCCCAGGCAATGAATGCCCTCAGCGATGATATCACCAATGAAATCCTGGCCGTACTAAAGGATAACATGGATAATCCTTCTGTTAAAGGATTTGTCATTACCGGATATGGAAACGCTGCCTTTTCAGCGGGTGCGGACATTGGCAAATTCCCAAAAATGCTGGGAGACAGTGATGCCTCGGTTCAGTATGCAAAGGATTGCGCCGGGGTGCAATTATTTATGGATCAGATGGATAAACCCATTGTGGCTGCCATAAACGGTATGGCCTTAGGCGGAGGACTGGAGGTGGCCATCCGGTGTCACAGTCTCATAGCCACCAAAAACGCGCTAATTCAGTTTCCTGAAATTACCCTCGGGATTCTTCCGGGAATCGGTGGGTGTATTGTCCCGTATCGAAGATGGCCTGAGGGTGCAGCGCTATTCAACGAAATGATCTGCTTTGGCAGGCCCATCAAGGCGAAAGAGGCCGCTGATATTGGTATGGTGACGAGAATAGTAGATGATTATTCTGAGCTGATCAAGGCGGCAGTGGAAGAGGTTAAAAACCTCCAGGGCAAGGTAAAGCGTATTCCCGATGCAAAGGTGGACATTCCTGAAATCACCATCCCTGATGAGCCAATGGCCGGCAAACAGGCTTTGAGCAAAGAAGCTGTTTCCATCGCCCTAAAGACCGTTAAAGATGGTGCTGCTGCTGATAGCTTCGTAGAAGCCCTTGAAATCGGCTATAAGGGATTTGGTGAGATTGCCTGCACTGATGCTGCGAAAGAGGGGATCTCAGCATTTCTGGAGAAAAGAAAACCGGAGTTTAAAAAATAAAAATGTACTCAGGTTCAAAGTTCAAAGGTTCATGGTTCAAGGTTAACTGATGAAAACTGCACGGTTTTGAGATATCGAGGGGTGGCACATTGCGCGTAATTGCTGCCGTTCATAGGTCCATCAACTATGTCAAGCAATATGAAAATGCGACCTCGTCGCAGGCGAAATAACCTTGAACCTTGAACTGTGAACCTGGCAACCTGAGTAGTTACATAGAAATAAATCAAAATGGGACGACCCCTTTCTTATGGCACGCTGTGGTATTGCTGCCATAAATTCTTGTAGGCCTGTGCCTCCTGCTGCCAGCGGTCATCGTCCCAGCCAAGTTCTTTTTGGCAGATCAGCCTAATACGATCGAAGAACGCAGCACCACCTTGCGGCAGTAATACGCCAAGCCGTGTGCGTCTCAATAGAAGATCCTCCAGATGCACAACTGCTTCGGCGCGCGATGCCCAGCGAAGCTCAACCCAGAGGGTATTGGTCCCAGGTATCCGCTCAAGCTCCCCCTCCCTGGCACATTTAACAACTTCACCTGCGGTTAGGCCGTAACGGCCGATAAGGCGTTCTTGAAGTGCACAATCAAGGGTCTGTAAATGAAGCTCTTTCCTGTGCACCTCGCGAAAAACGGGTTCCCCCTTATCCTCAACGGTCAGTGATGGAACAAACCGGGCTGCGCGCTTAAGTGCGTCCAAGGCAATCAGACGAAACGTGGTCAGTTTTCCGCCACTTACCGAGATGAGGCCACGTTCCACCCAGATACTGTGCTCTCGCTTTTCTTTAGACGGGTTCAAAGCACCTGTACCGATAACCGGCCGGATGCCTGCATAGGTGGAGATAATGTCTCTGCGTTTGATGCCCAGGTCCGGAAACTGGTAATGTACGATTTGCAGCAGGTAATCCACTTCTTTCGGCGTTATGGATGCCTCAATGTCAAGATCCTTATCATGATCCAGGTCGGTGCTACCTACCACTGTGGCGCCTTCCCAGGGCAATAGAAACACAGAACGTCCGTCTGCAGGGTGTTTCATTCCAATGGCTTGGGCCACAGGTAAGCGCCA
This sequence comes from Anaerolineales bacterium, assembly GCA_048636195.1. Taxonomy (GTDB): domain Bacteria; phylum Desulfobacterota; class DSM-4660; order Desulfatiglandales; family Desulfatiglandaceae; genus 4484-190-2. Next base: position 2,063 of record JAIVXD010000009.1, on the reverse strand, counting down.
GAACGGGAATATTAGATGACTTCCTCTGAGGGGCCGAATATCCTGGCCGCCGCCAACCTGTTTGCGGAATCGATCGGCCCAGGCTCCGGTTGCGTTCACCACTGCCTTTGCGCGCACCTCGGCGCTTTCCCCTGTGAGTATGTCTCGAACAACAGCTCCCCGTACCCAGTCCCCTTTAGTTATAAGCTGGTCGGCCGCGACATAATTGAGCGCGAGCGCGCCGTCCTGTTGAGCTTCTTGAATGACACGGAATACCAGTCGTGCATCGTCTGTGACGGCATCAAAGCACTGAGCCCCGCCTTTGAGGCCGGTAAGCAAGATGCGGGGCGCGAGCATTGCATACTCATGAGGTGGGTAAAATCTGTGGTTCCAACGGCGTGCAAAAAGGTCATACATGGTCAGCAGGACTCTGAACGACCAACGGCCAGGCCGACGGCCCTTATAGCCACTGAATAAAAAGCCCAAAGATTGCACCAGCCCGGGCGCCTCGCGCAGCAACCGTTCCCGTTCCTTCAGTGAGTCACGGGTCAGGCTGAAGCTGCCCGCCATAAGATAACGAAGCCCGCCGTGAACCATGTTGGACGAGCGACTGGATGTGCCCCAGGCAAAATCACGCTGTTCGATCAAACAGGCTGAAAGGCCGCGCCTTGCAGCCTCCCTCAATATGCCTGCACCGGTAATGCCGCCCCCAATTACGAGTAGATCCCACTCCTGGACTCCCTGTAAACCACCCATGGTCAGCTTTGACCAGGCCTGCTTCCGCCATTCAAGTACAGGTGAGGTATCTATTGTTTGCATCATTATATTTTATCCCTTTTAAGGAATCCCGAAAAGGGTTTTGGTATTTTTTGAAGTTTGCAGGGCCACTTCATCAAACTCAATACCTCTGAGCCGGGCAATTTCCTGTGCCGTAAAGGTAACAAACAGCGGTTCGTTTCTCTTTCCTCTTTTGGGTACTGGTGCCAGGAATGGGGCATCGGTTTCTACAAGTATACATTGGAGCGGGAGGCTGGCGGCAACATCCTTAATCTGAGATGCCTTCTTGTATGTGACGGTGCCGGGAATTGAAATATAGTATCCCAGTTCAATTAACTCGAAAGCCAGATCAGTATCTCCGGAAAAACAGTGTATAACGCCCTTTCTCTCTCCTTTTCCCATTCTTTTAAGAATTTTGAGGACATCACTGTGGGCTTCGCGATCATGAATAACCACCGGCAAATTCAAGTCATGGGCAATCTCAAGCTGGCGCAGAAACATCTTTAGTTGTTCGTCAGGAGAGGAATAGCCACGGTAATAGTCAAGCCCGATCTCTCCCCAGGCCACAACTTTTTGTTCCGATGCCATTTGAGCCAGCTTATCCAGGGCCTGGGGATTACACTCATCGGCGTTGTGAGGATGATACCCTATTGCTGAATAAATAAAATCGTATTTTAGGGCCAGATCCAGGGCAGCAGATGAGCTGTCCAGATCTATTCCAATGGTGACGATATGGGTGATGCCGCCTCTTTTGGCCCTCTCAAGGACTTTGCTGCGGTCTTCGTCAAAATCTTTCATATCCAGATGAGCGTGACTGTCAATCAGCATGATACCCTCTTTTTTCCCGCTACCCTCTAATCCGCTTAGGGCGAAACACATGAACCTCTGAACCCGTGAACGGTTACCCGTGATTTTATATAATCCCGTTTGTTTCCGCAAATAATTATGTTGCATATTCTCATAAATCTTTTAGAATCAAAAACAATTCCTCTTTAAGTACCCACCCTTGACATATTTTGGATAGTTTGAATTATGGCTGGCTTACCAAAAAAAGTATCTGACAATGATGCAAATAAGAAATCCCTTGAGCAACAGCTCGAATATCAAAAAAATCTGAACAGTATTACCAACAGGATACATTCAGCGAACGGTACAAATGAAATCCTGCTGAACCTTCAAGGTGAAATCCTGAGTCTCTTTGACGCTGACAGGATTACTATCTATGCGGTTGATGGCACCAAAAAACAGATTGTTTCAAGGATCAAGACCGGGGACGAAATCAGCGAAATCCGGGTCCCTGTTGATAA
>JAIVXD010000008.1:0-18159 GCA_048636195.1 Anaerolineales bacterium | reverse complement strand
ATGAGATTTATCGACTTTCAAAGAATTCAAACGCTATCCGCGCGCAGTCACACCGGATATGTCAATTGCCTTCGTTTTGTTTGAAAACTGCCGGACCCTATTCGTCCCTTTGCTTAGGCGATCAAAGTTCGTGCCCCTTTTCTGGAGCCTATTTCCAACGGCCTGCAAATGAACGAATCGAACCCGTACGGTAATGGCGCATATTTCCTGTATGCAGCAGGAAATATGCAGGAGGAGAAAAACATGTATATACGTGAGATAATTCAAGAGGACGGTATTACAATCCCATTTCCCTTTCTTCTTCGGTAATCGCTTCCTCCAGCACCCGAATGACTTCATCGATGTCGTCTTTCCCGATGTTCAGGGGCGGCGCAAATTCAAGGGCCATGCCCATGCACTTGGTGATAACTCCCTTGTCTTTGGCACGGTTAACCATACTGACCAGATTTTTCAACGGGAACGGTGCGTGGGTGTTCTTATCGGTGGTAAAGTCGATGGCCGTCCACAGACCGACGCCCCGGATCTCTCCGACAGACGGATGTTTGGTGAAGGATTTCAGCCCTTCCAGGAAGTATTCGCCCATTGCAGCTGAATTTTCAACGAGCTTTTCCTCCTTGAGAATCTCAAGGCTCTTGATGGCAACGGCACACGACACAGGGTGGTTTCCGTAAGTATGCAGGTGCATGAATACATCGATAGGTTCCATGACGGCGTCCGTGCAGCCGACGGCGCCAAGCGGGATATACCCGCTGGTGATTCCCTTGGCCATGGTGATCATGTCCGGCTTGACATTCAAGTGCTCGGTGCCGAACATTTTTCCGGTGCGGCCAAAAGCGCAGATAACTTCGTCAATTACCATGAGAATGCCATATTTGTCGCAGATTTCCCTAACAATCGGCCAGTACTCTGGCGGAGGAAGATAAGCGCCGAATCCCTGCATGATCGGCTCTCCGATAAACATGGAAAACAGCTCCGGGCCCTCGAACTCGATGATGCGCTCAATATCCCGGGCGCAGGCCATGTTACAGTCCGGGTATCTGAGGTTGTGCTGACAGCGGTAACAATACGGAGACTCCACGAACACCGAACCAGGCGCTAAGGGTTCCATCATCTGCCGCATGGGCATGACGGTTCCCAATGCGCGGATGCCGATGCCGTTTACGCCGTGATACGCACCGCGACGGGAAATGACCTTATATCTATTTTTATCTCCCCGGAAGTAATGGTAGTGTTTGGCCAGTTTCATGGCCGATTCCACCGCCTCGGAGCCGTCGCACTCGAAGGTAAACTTGTTGATTTCCCCAGGGGCGATTTCTGCGAGTTGATCGGCCAACTTCATTGCCGGTACATTGGCAAACTGGCAGGGTGTAAAATAGGCCAGTTCGCACATCTGATCGTAAGCAGCCTGGGCCAATTCCTTTCGCCCGTATCCGAGATGAACCGGGCGGGTGACCCCGGAATCCAGATCTATGTAAGTCTTTCCGTCCTGGTCGGTCACACGAATGCCTTCGCCGCGAGTGATGACGGTTACACCTTGGCGAATTTCATCCTTGGTTGTCCGGTGCAGAATCAGATGTGAAGTTTCATCCATCTTTTTTACTTGTTCGCTCATTTTAGAACTCCTTTTCTCATAGTAGCGCAGATTATTAATAAATTCCAATAAAATCATTTAATATGCGCAGGCGCCTATCAGGGCATGAGTAAATTCGGAAGCCAAAGAACCAGTCCCGGCATATAAGTAATCATGAAAAGAACCGCCAGCATACAAACCAGATAGGGGGCCGTGGCTTTGGCCACCCGGCTGACCGGAATTCCGGTGATGGCGCTCAACAGGAACAGGCACTCTCCAAAGGGAGGTGTTATCAGCCCAATCATCAGCGCCAAGGTCATAACCACACCGTAGTGCAGGGTGGAAATATGGTATGCGTGCAAGATCGGCAACAGCACCGGAATCACCATAATCATAATGGCCAGAGGCTCGATAAACATCCCCAATCCAAGTAGAATAATGTTTAGCATAAACAGCATGATATACGGGTTTTCAGACACCGAGGTCAGGAAATCGACCGCCATTTTGGCGATTTCTTCGTTCGTGATCATCCAGGACCACAGGCCAGCCATCGCCATAATGAACACGACTACGCCGGTGAGAATGGCGGTGTCGAGCAGGGCTTTGAGCACGTCCGTCCAGGTCATGACGCGGTAAACGAACTTTCCGAGGATAAAAGCATAGATGGCGGCAACCGCAGCGGCCTCGGTCGGGGTGAAATACCCGATGCCAATGCCGCCGAGGATGATGACCGGGGTAAGCATGGGGAGAAATACTTTCCCGCAATGATAGACGACCTGTTTGAAACCGGCACGGGGGCTGACAGGATAGTTGCGTTTCTTGGCCAGTATATATGCCTGAATCATCAGCCCGACTCCGACTAGAATGCCGGGAATCGCGCCGCCCAGGAAAAGCTTTCCGACCGACTCCCGGGCAAGGGCCCCGTAGAGAATTAGCGGAATACTCGGCGGAACGATTGGACCGATGGTGGAAGAAGCGGCGGTAATTGCGGCGGTAAACTCGTCGTCGTATCCGCCGTCCCGCATCATCTGCACTTCGACAATGCCGAGGCCCCCGGCATCGGCCAAGGCGGATCCAGACATCCCGGAAAAAATCATGCTGGCTAAAACGTTGACGTGGGCCAACCCGCCGCTCACATGACCCACCAGTGTTTTGCAGAAGGCGATGATCCGGTCGGTGATATCCCCCCTCTGCATGAAATTCGCGGCGAGAATAAAAAGAGGAATAGCGGTTAAAATAAAACTGTCCGTTGAGGATGTCAATATATGGCTGACAACCACGAGCGGAAGGTCATTCAATAAGATGTAGATGCACGAAATGATCAGCAACGTGAATGCGACCGGTATATTGATTAAAATAAGAATCAAAAAAAGACACATTAATAAAAGAATCTGCATAATTAAACTCTCATGGTTTTCAGACCCGGTAAATCTCCTGTTCAGCAAACACTATGATCAGACTTAGGCCCCGGATGTTGAATCTGTGTTTACGCCGTTACGGATTTTCAGGAAATCCTGAATAAGCATGGAAACGGAATAAATGCAGAGGCATACGGACCCGACGAATATCGGAAAGTAATATGTCCATTTGGGCAGTCTCAGGGATGGGGTCACGCCTTTGGTTTTCAATAATATTTCGAAGCTCGAATATGCCAAGATGAAGATAAACGGCAGGATGATGGCCTTGCCGATCAGATTGACATATCCTTCCTTTTTTGGAGGAAGCATCGATGTGAACAGGTTGATGGATATGTGATTACGGTGCCGGTGAGCGACAGCAGCGCCTATGTAGGCAACGTTGATGAGGCAGTACTGGGACATCTCCAGATGCCAGGTGAGCGGGCTACCGAACACTTCCCGCAAAATAATATCAAGGAGGATCACCACCAGCATGACAGCCAGGGTAAAGGAAATCCAGAAATTCGTAACCGAATCCACACCTTTAAGAAATTTCTTAATAATCATGGAACTTCTCTCAGTTTATATTGTTAATGTGTTTCAGGTCGGTATGGTTTGGGGTGTTTTCCGCTGCCCCGGTCCAGCAAAACAGAACCGGAGCAACGAAACGTCCCAATGTATGTGGAATGACCGGCCTAACAGACAATCAAACGGAGAGTCCGGGCAATGCTCCAGACTCAGACAGCCGTATGTGCCGTACTATTTGGCCAGTCCAATGACACGGTCATGCCAAGTTCCCCAGTCAGAGGATTTGTATTTGTCCCGGTATTTTTTCTCAATATCGGCGGCAATGCTGCGAAACGGATCCAGGGAAGCGGGATAGATGACATGCATGCCCAGGTTCCTGAGATCATTGACTCTCTGGTCCTCGAGTTCCTTCTGGATTATTATTCGATACATGGCCGCTTCAATACCAGCCTTGGCGAATACCTTCCGCTGGTCGGCCGTCATGGCTTTCCAGGCTTTATTGCTGATGCTGAGAATTTCGTTGTTCCAGACATGTTCTGTGACCACGAGATATTTGGTCACTTCGTACCATTTCATATCGTAGATACCGGTAAAGGGATTTTCCGCCGCATCGGCAACTCCCTGTTTAAGGCCCATGTAGGCTTCGGTGTAGGAAATGGTGGTGGGAACGCCTCCAAGAACCCGAGCGTTTTCCATGGCCAGTTCGGAACCGGGAGTTCGGATCTTTACGCCTTTGGCATCGGCAGGCGTATAAATCGGTTTGTTGGAGCAAAGCATCCGACGACCAAACAGGAACGGAGCGATGACCTTGAGGCCGACTTCCTTGTCCATGGCGGCGGAAAGCTCCTGAAAAACGTCAGATAGAACCATTTTTTCATAATGATCAAAGTCTATATAAGTATAAGGAAAATCAAGAACGCCCATGGGGGGGTAAAGGTCTGCGAGATATGCTGCATCGTTCAGGGAGCAGTCAATGGCTCCCAGCATCACGCTCTCCAGCGCTGCTTTTTCCGTGCCCAACTGTTCATTCGAGAAAATTTTGATAACAACTTTGCCGTCGGTTCCCTTGGCCACCAGCTCCACAAATTTTTTCGCGGCCATATCCGTTGGACTTCCCGGCGGATTCACATGCGCCAGCTTAAGGATCACCTTGTCACCTTGCTTTTTGACCGCCAAGGCTGAACCTGCAAAAGTGATTAGACACATCGACACAACGATTGAAATAATGAGGGTGAATCTTGCTGTCGTTTTCATAAAACATTCTCCTTTCGAGTAGAGTTTACGGTTGATCCCTACATACAGGGACGGTCCTGTCTGGCCTGCTCTGCTTTTACCAATACGGTTGGCAAAATAACATAACGTTTAAATCCGTTTATCACCTCCTTTGATATTTTAATATTCTTTTTATAGTCACTAACTTATCAGCAGATAAGATATCTCGACACAATGACCGTCCAAGGATACGTTTGTAAAATTATGGTGCTTCCGGGAGTTTTTAAATCTTAAACCGCTTAATCGTTTAAGCATCAGATAAAAAATATACTCCCTATCGAACATACCCGGTCAAGTGGTACCCACAGGACTTTCGGATCACCATTCGGTCTTTTAACACCACATGATTTACCAGCTGGGGCACTGCCTTTTCAAGTTTTTCCACCAGTATCTTGACGCCGAGTTCCCCCATTTCATACTTTTTCTGGCTGATCGTGGTAAGATCGATACCGGTCAGCGACGCGGTGTTAATATCGTCAAATCCCACCAGCGCAATGTCCTCCGGAATTCTTAGCCCCATTTCAAGAACGGCTTCGCGCGCCCCAAGTGCCATATAGTCGTCATGGGAAAATATGGCCGTAGGCGGTCTTTTCATTTTCAGCAGTTTCTTTGCGGCATCGTAGGCCTGCTCAAACGAATATTCGCATCCGATCGTCAGCCGGGGGGTCTGTTTGATGCCGCAGTCTTTCATGGCCTGCAACGCCCCTTTGTTTCGTTCTATGACCGTAGAGGCCTTAAAATGACCCGCCAATTGCGCGATGCGGTTATGCCCCAGACGGTAAAGATGTTTGACCACGCTGTATCCGCCTGAAAAATTATTTAGCACCACATAATCGATCTTGTTGGACAGATCCGGATCATAGTGCCGGCGGTTGAGCAGCACAAACGGGAAGTGGTCATCCACCAGTTTTCGAATGGGAGAATCATCCACCAGTGCGGTTGCACAAATGATCCCGTCCACGCCCTTACCTCTGAGCGTTTCGATCCGTTCGCCCACCGTCCGCATACTTCGGTTCATGTTGCAAATGATCACGCTGTATCCCAGTTCGTCGGCTTTTTCCTCGATTCCCTGCGCCAGCTCCGGAAAAAACGGATCGGCGATATTGGAGATGACCAGACCGATGGTGTAACTTTTCCTGCAGATGAGACTGCGTGCAAGAAGATCGGGCTGGTAGTCGAGCTCCCCCGCGATTTTAATAATTTTTTTACGGGTTTCCGCACCGATACGGGGCCGGTTATTGAGTGCCATGGATACCGTCGCCGGGGTGACCCCGGCAATCCTGGCGATATCTTTTATCGTGACTTTTTTTATCATATGATATTTCCCGGCATTCGTTTCCCGAACCTGATACCGGATATTCAACGAGCCGGACTTGTTTATCGGCAATAATAAAACACTTGTCAAATCATTGACGTGGTCATTTCGTCCCGGTCACTCTCTGCCTTTATATCAGCTTTACAGAACATCCTTTGGCTCTACACTATCAATGCCGTGAGCCTGCCGCCGTTGTTGATCTGCAAAAACGCTGCACCGCACTGGATGGACATGCGTCCGGCGATTTCACTAATCGGGGTCAGACACGGCAGGGTTCGTCCCTTTTCGATCGTCTCAAATGCAATTGATCATGATAAATGTTTTTCCTTGTTGATTTTTCGCAATTTACCCAAGGGAGAATCGAAAAACATCTTCTCTGAACAATTTAATAGCTTTAACGTTTAACTAATTTAAAAATATTTTTTACTCATGTCAAGCTCTTTTCTCCGGGCTGAGCATATTTTTTCAAATGGCCCTCACTTTTGCTTATTATCTATTGATGCAATCGTTAAAAGGCAACATTTTAAAAATCTGCGCTCGTAATTCATTGAAACTATTAGGTTAAAAATTAAAAAAATGACAAATGCCTGACTTTTTACGAGACTATCATCTATTATATTTATATAGATTTAATGAGGCGTTTTTTCATTCCCAACCCCACTCATTTTATTTTTTTCACTGTATGCTCGAAAAAAGCTTGACATGCTTACGCAAAACGCTATTTTAGTGCTTAAATGTTTAAGCATTGTTACATATCTAATGGGCCAAAAAATAACCATCGTCATCCGACTCCGCACACCGCAAGTTATATTACCTGCCGTTCAGGGTTCTGTTCGGCGAAATGAGTTGCAAACCGGATTGATTACGATTCTAAGAAGGAGAATGAAGTGATGAGTACGACTTACAACATAGGCGTCATCCCCGGTGACGGGGTCGGCAAAGAAATTACCCGTGAAGCCCTGAAAGTTCTCGATGTTACGGCTGAAAAATACGGATTTTGCGTGCAATATGAACATTTTGACTGGGGATGTGATTATTACCTGAAACACGGGATCATGAACCCGGGCAATATGCTCGATGCCCTGAAAGATTTTGATGCGATCTATCTGGGCTGCATTGGCGATGCCAATAAAGTTCCTGATCACATCTCGCTCAAACTGCTGCTGGATATCCGCAAAGGCTTTGACCAGTATGCCAACCTTCGCCCCATCAAACTCTATCCCGGCGTATACACACCGGTGAAAACTGCTACCCCGGAGAATCTGGACATACTGGTCATTCGGGAAAACACCGAAGGCGAATATTCCTCTGTGGGCGGTTTCTTTAAAATGGGCACACCGGATGCGTTTGCCATCCAGACAGGAATCTTCACTTACAAGGGATGCGAGCGCGTCATCCGGTATGCGTTTGAAATGTGCAAAAAGAGAAACAAGGGGTGTCCAGACAACGGTTATGTGGGTATGGTCACCAACTGCACTAAATCCAATGCCCTTAACTACTCCATGGTTTTCTGGGATTCTATCTACAACGAGGTGGCCAAAGACTTTCCAATGGTAAAGACAGAAATGGCACTAGTGGATGCTATAACCATGTGGTTTGTTAAAAAACCCGATTATTTTGATGTTGTCGTGGCCTCGAATCTGTTCGGGGACATCATCACCGATCTTGGCGCCATGATCCAAGGAGGAATGGGGTTTGCCGCGGGTGGAAATATCAATCCGGAACAAACCTACCCCTCGATGTTCGAGCCCATTCACGGTTCTGCGCCGAAATACGAAGGCAAAAACGTCATCAACCCCATCGCTTCCATTGAGGCGGTCCGCATGATGTTGGAACATCTGGGTGAAGAACAGGCATCTGCAAATATCGGAACTGCGGTCAAAACGGTTCTGGCAGCCGGGCAGGTAAGAACCCGGGATATGGGCGGCGGCAGCACCACGTCCGAGGTTGGTGATGCAATAGCTGAAGCCGTTCGCAAAAACTAATCAAACGTCGGATGGGGCGGCAGAAAACAATTCCGCCTCATCCGGTATAATCCCTTTGAGTTTAGGACATCTGTTTCTTTGTTTTACTATAAATCGAAACGGTTTTCCTGTTTCTGCTAAGATGAAATCCTTACTGGCTATGCAATAGTCTTCCCAATGGCTTTTTTATTGTCTCTTCTTTCCATTTCTTGATTTTGTATTTTGCTTTAAGCACATTGTAATGTCCGCTTCTGAGCGAATCATGAGGTAAATAGGCTGCTTTTCACCGGTGTACTCGGAATCTGCATAAATTTCAGGAATGACATCAGGATCAATAATCTTGAAAAGATTTTCTTCACAGAACTTACAACATATCCTCGCCCGTTTTGGAAAAACTGATTAAAAACCGGGATATGATTAGAAGGGCTGTTCTCATGTTTCAGCTGGAGGTTGCCAAAAGGCTGACTGCTTCTCCCGGCGGGAAGGCATACGGTGCCATGATCCTCTTAGTTAAATATCACGCTCATCCTCGCCCTTTGCTCGAAGTGTCAAAGGATGCCTTTAACCCCAAACCAAAAGTTGACTCCATAGTGATTGAGCTGGACTTTGAGAAGCCGTACCCCAGATTCTTATTAAATAATGAGGCGACTCTATGATAAAGGCTGTACTTTTTGATTTTGGTCAAACCCTGGTAGATTCGGCTAATGGCTTTCGCACCGCTGAAAAAGAGGCACAGACCAGGATTTTTTCTGACGTTAGTTTGACCGCATGGAAAAATTTCTTGTCAAACTACCGACGGATTCGTAAGGAATTTCATTCAAGATCGCAATTCTCAAGGAAATCGATATGGCAGGAGCTTTACTTTTATTACTGCCTGGCCCCCGACCTAACGCGCCTTGAGACCTGGGAAAATGAATACTGGGAGACTGTAAAGGCCCATACCACCCTGTTTCCCGAGGCAGAGAGAGTATTAGACACCCTCACCGCCCACTATCAATTGGCTCTTATCACCAACACCCAGGGCCAGCAAGCCGGGAAGACCCATCGTATCAATGAGTTTTCGAATCTGGAAAGATTTTTTAAAGTCATCATCGTGGCCGGAGAAGGGGGAGTGCCACCCAAACCTGATCGCGTACCTTTCCGCCTATGTCTTGATAAGTTAGGCATAGTCCCTGATGAGGCGGTTTACGTAGGTGATGATTGGCGTATTGATATCTGCGGGGCAAAAGATGTTGGGATCCAACCTATATGGCTTCAGCACCACTCCGTTAATCGAAACTGGCCGGTCGTAGAAACGTCAGTGCCTATCATTACCAGTCTGGATCGACTACTTGATCTTGAACATGTTCTATCTTGACATTATGAATAATTAGCGACCGAATGGAAATCCTCAATTTTTGAACGAACCCTTAGCATAAAGATAAGCAGATTGGTCAGGAGATGTGTCTTGCGTATTCGGCTGCCCAGTGATCTACCGTGTCAATCAGGCGCTGGAATATCTGGGAAATATACTTGTCCTTGTGGTGCACCATGTAGAATTTTCGCGTGAGGAGCCTGTCACAGAAAGGGAGCGCTATTAATTTTTCCATTTGAATCTCTTTTTTTGCAACCTCCTGGGATACCAGGGCGACCCCCGCCCCCTCCTCCACCGCTCTTTTTATCGCCTCATTATTGGAAAATTCCATGTATTTGAAGACAGAAAGGTTGTTTTCCCTGATGAGCATGTCTGTGGTTTCATGGGGAACAGAGCCTTTTTCATGCATAATCATGTCTTGCCCATTCAGGTCCCCGGGTGTCAGACATTTCTTTCGAGCAAGGGGATGTTCTGGTGCAACGATGATTACGAATCTGTCCTCCAGCACTTCTCGAATCGACAGTTTTTCGTTTTCAACGGGATATGAGATAAATCCAAGATCGTTCTTGAGGTCAACAGTGTTCTGTGCGACAAGTTCGGTTGGCAGAATGTTTACCGAAACCTGTACCTGAGGATTCGATTTGCTGAAGGGGCTGATCATTGAGGGAAGGTAATATGCACCAAAAGTTTCACTTGAATCGATCCGTATGTGCCCCCTTTTCTGTTGCTGAAAGTCACGGATACTATCTTCTGCAAGGCTCTCCAGTTCAAATATTTTTTCGGCAATCCCATAAAGTACCTGCCCGGCGTCTGTCAGCGCCATTTTTTTACCAAAACGATTGACAAATTTGACTTCATAATACTCTTGAAGCCGCTGAATTGCTTTCGTCACAGCGGGCTGGGTAATGTAAAGGTCCTTTGCGGCGGCGCTTAGGCTTCCACGTTTTGCGGCAAGATAGAATATCTTCAGTTGATTGAGGTTCATATATAACCAATGGTTATTAAAAATGGGACTATTATTATTTTGACTTATAATATGAATATATCTAATCATAATTGTATGTAGATGCAAGGTGTTTTTTCACCGGTATTTTTGGAACAAAAGCTTCTTTTAAAAAGGAGAAGGTATGCAAATCTATGTATGTGTGAAACATGTACCGGATACTGCGGCAAACATCAGGGTTGTTGGGGGTAATGCCTTTGACGATTCGTGCAAGTTCGTGATGAATCCTTATGACGAATATGGGGTAGAAGAGGCCCTTCAGATTGTTAAGAGGGAAGGTAAGGGAGAGGTCGTTATCGTGACAGTCGGAAAGGATTCCGCTATTGCCACAATCCGCTCTGCCCTGGCGATGGGTGCCGATCGCGGGATACTTATTAAGCCAGATGCCCAGTTTCCTGATGCCACCCTGACCAGCAAAGCCATTAAGAGGGCCATTGAACAGGACGGTACGCCTGATCTGATCTTTACCGGCAAGCAGTCTGTTGACAGTGAAGGCATGCAAACCCATTTCCGTCTTGCCGCTGCTCTTGACATGCCGGTTGCAACCGATGTGGTAGATTTAAAGATAATAGACGGCAAGGCAATAGTGGAACGAGAGATCGGCGGTGGTTCCAGGGAAGTTATTGATATGAGTATGCCGTGCGTGATCGGTGCCACCAGGGGGCTAAATGAGCCCCGGTACGCAAAACTCCCCGATGTTATGAAAGCGAAAAGGAAAGAGGTCAAGCAGATAGATATTGGAGATCTTGGGGTGGACACCTCTGGCCCCGCAACAAAACTTATTGAATTGAAGCCAGTACCTGAGAGGGACCACGCGAAGATGCTTCAGGGTAGCACGCGTGAGATGGTTGAGGGATTGATAAAAATGCTCAAGGAAGAAGACAAGGTCATATGAAGGAAAGTTGCGGGTTAAAATTATTTTAACAGTTCACCCATTAAAAGGGTTTAGACACCCAAAGTTCATGGAGAGAGAGGATATGAAAAAGATAGGAGTACTAATTGAAACAACAGAAAACGAGGTTAAAGCAACCAATTTTGGTGTAATTACCGCGGCCCGGGGACAAGGGGATAATGAAATTTATGCCTTTGTTCTGAATGCCGACGCTGATATGTGCAAAGATGATCTGAAGGAGTACGGGGTCCGGAAGACAATAGAAGTTTCGGTGGATGGAGGCGGGCTAGCTTTCAGCCCTGATCTCAAGGCGAAGGCATTGGCTGGGGCAATGAAGAATTTCAAGATCACTGCTCTTTTTGGACTGAGCAGCGCCACAGGGCGTGATGTGCTGGCACGGGTTGCTGCTTTTCTGGATGCGCCGCTGGCCCTGGACTGTGTCGGTGTGAATCTGGCTGAAAGTACGGTGATAAAGTCTCATTTTAGCGGTAAAACTTTTGCAACGATAAAGCTCACGGGCGATTATTTTATTTGCGGGATCCGGCCTAACGCCATTGAAGCACTGGCTGAACCCTGCGACGCGGAAGTCATGACTTACCAATCTCCGGCAAAGGATACCGGTCGCCTGGTGGTCAGGGAAGTGAAACAGGGTAAAGCGGGAATCGTTGATCTAACAGAAGCCGATATCATTATTACGGGCGGACGCCCCATGGGCTCGGCAGAGAACTATAAGGTCCTGGAAGTATGCGCCCATGTACTTGGTGCGGGAGTGGGAGCGTCGAGGGCTGCCGTTGATGCCGGCTATGCGCCCCATGCCATGCAGGTAGGGCAGACAGGAAAGACGGTGAGCCCGAAGCTCTATATCGGATGTGGTCTTTCCGGTTCAGTCCAGCATTTTGCCGGGATGAAGACATCGAAGGTCATTGTGGCGGTGAACACGGACAAGGATGCCCCTATCTTCAATAAAAGCGATTATGGAATTGTGGGCGACCTCTTTGAGGTTGTGCCGGTCCTGACTGAGGTTCTTAAGGAACAGCAAGGGCAGGGTTAAGTTATGCCCGGCCACAAATCCCCCCTCACCCCCTTTGAAAAAGGGGGGAATTTCATTTTCCACCCTTTTAAAAAGTGGGGAATCTTGGCCTCCCCCTTTTGTAAAGGGGGATTGAGGGGGATTTTAATGGAGGAGAAAAACCATGCGTGATCAAGCACAGGTGGTTATCATCGGTGGGGGTATCTTTGGTACCAGTGTGGCATATCATCTTGCCAAATCGGGCTGCACAGATATTGTCCTTCTGGATAAGGGTGAGCTGACCAGTGGCACTACGTTCCACTCCGTTGGTCTTGTTTCCCAGTTCCGTACATCACCATCTCTTATGAAGGTGATGAATTATACCGTTAGTCTTTTCAATAAATTAAAGGATGAAGTCGGTGACTCCCTGGACTGGCACACGGTGGGCAGCCTGCGACTGGCGTCCAGTAAAGACCGTCTCAAGGCGCTTAAGAGAGAGGTAAGCCGTGCCAAGGCAATCGGTCTTAACGCGGATATCATTTCTCCCTCTGAAACCCTGAGAATTGCCCCATATCTCTCGGATGAAAGCCTTTATGGCGCTGTATATGTCCCTGATGACGGCCATATTGATCCAAGCAACATTACCTATGAACTGGCCCGGCAGGCAAAAAAAATGGGTGCTGAAATATGCACAAAGGTTAGGGTAACGGATATCGATCTTTCATCAAAAGGCGAGGTCACCCGTGTGAACACGGACCATGGCGCGATCAAGACAGAATGTGTGGTGAACGCGGCCGGTGAATGGGCCCCGCGCATCGGTGAGATGGTGGGGGTCAACATACCCATGGTCCCCCTTATGCATCAATATCTTACAACAAAACCGATTCCCGGCCATGAACTGCCCCGGGACACCCCGGTGGTGCGGGATCCGGATAACCTCTTTTATGCTCGCGAGGATGTGGGTGCATTCCTTGTAGGTGGATTTGAAACAAATCCAAAAGAGTGGTCTGTTGAGGGCGTGCCCTGGAAATTCACGCAGGAACTTCTCAGTGCTGAATGGGATCTTTTTGAACCGGTAATGGAGGGAGCTATCAAGCGCATTCCGATCCTGGCCGAAGCAGAGGCAATAGAGTTGATAAACGGGCCGGATGCATTTACACCGGACGGTCACTATGCCCTGGGACCTGTGCCCGGTCTACGTGGCTTCTATGTAGCTGCAGGCGGTTCCATTAACGGTATTGCAGGAGCAGGGGGTGTTGGTAAGATAATTGCCGAATGGATTATAGAAGGAGCACCGTCCATTGACACCCACGAAATGAACGTGAGACGCTTCGGGCCACACCTTAAGGACTTAAACTATCTCACCGAGCACTGTCGTGAGTTGTACAGGTACTATTACCATCTCCGTTATCCCAATGACGAAAACGAATGGGGCCGTCCCCTGCGTACCAGCCCTTTCTATCCACGTTTACAGGAACACGGTGCTATATTTGGAGAGAAAAACGGGTGGGAGCGAGTCAACTATTTTGAACCGGATAAACCCTGGCGGCGCGCAGGTGCAGACCAAAAGACCTGGGGCTGGGAACGGCCTGACTACTTCGAACAAGTCGGCGAGGAGCATAGGGCCGCCCGAGAACGCGTGGCCATTATAGACATGACCTCTTTTGGCAAGATTGAAGTTCGCGGCCCAGGAGCCCTGGCCCTTTTACAGGGGCTGGCGGCCAATAACATGGACAAGCCCGTTGGCAGCATCACCTATACGCAGTTCCTGAATAACAGCGGTGGAATTGAAAGTGATGTGACCGTTACCCGCCTTGCCGAAGATACGTTCAGGTTGATCTCAGGTACGTCTTTTGTTTCAAATGACCTGGGCTGGATCAGATTGCACATGCCGGAAGATGGATCGGTTGAAGTTACTGACGTCACTGAAAACTGGGGCTGCCTGAGTCTTTGGGGGCCCAATGCACGGCGTGTGCTTGAATCCGTAAGCACAAGCGATGTGTCAAATGAAGCATTCCCGTACATGAGCGCCGGAAGCATTGATCTAAAGGGTCCAACAGCATGGGCCCAG
This sequence comes from Anaerolineales bacterium, assembly GCA_048636195.1. Lineage (GTDB taxonomy): Bacteria > Desulfobacterota > DSM-4660 > Desulfatiglandales > Desulfatiglandaceae > 4484-190-2. The sequence continues at coordinate 3,784 of JAIVXD010000008.1, read as the reverse complement.
CGTGTCAGTTATGCGGGCGAGTTGGGCTGGGAACTCTACATGGCACCAGAGGATGGTATCAAGGTATGGGATGCACTAATGGGTGCTGGTAAGGAATTCGGGATTCAGCCAATCGGCTATAAGGCCCTGGACACACTGAGAATAGAGAAGGGCTATTTGTACTGGAGCGGCGACATTACCCCGGAGGATAATCCCTACGAGGCAGGATTAAGCTTTTTTGTTGATCTTGACAAAGGAGATTTTATTGGACGGGAGGCCCTGCTGAAAATAAGGGATCAGGGACTTCGCACAAAGCTCTGTGCAGTTACGATGGATGCAAACAATAATCTGTACGGCGGGGAATCAGTTTACGTAAATGACCGTATTGTTGGCCGCATCCGCACGGGAAACTATGGCTACAGCATTGGAAAGGATATAGGGCTTGTCTATCTGCCGCTGGACCTGGCTGAAGCAGGGACCAGACTGGAAGTGGAGGTGTTGGGTGAACGGGTCAGTGCCCTGGTAGCAGAAACACCACTCGTAGATCCCAAAGGCAAGCGGTTGCGACTATAAGCCATACACGTACAGAGAAAATATTTTTGGGGTTTACTATCTGGGAATACTTCGCGCTTTACTCGGGGCTGCATTCCCAAAATCAAGCTATTTCCCTTTTACGTACTGAGGAAGTTGCGCATCCCAAAAGCTATACCAGAGCATTTGCGATGGCTTCAACAATGGCAGGGCGATTGGTTTCAAGCCAGCGCATCAACCGTACATTATGCTTCAGATAAACTATGTATTCATTATCAACTGCCTCTTCGATATCATAAAAGTTCGAAACTTCCCAGTGGACAAGATAAATATTTGCGATGGCCAGCATTTTCAGCAGCAACCGTTGTTCGTTATCACTTAGCGGATCGAGGCCTTCCCGGCTTTGGAGTCGGCGGTGATAGCTGCCTAAAAAATGCGCGAATTTATCCATGCGCAGCTCTCCGTCCCGGCGCCCACCCCATTGGCTGCAGAAATAGACAATGGCCATGCAGACGTCGAACAGGCGCAGATCCATTTTCGACCAGTCAAAATCGAAAAGCCCCGTCACCACATCATCATCCCACTTGAGATTGCCGGGATGAAAATCATAATGGGTCGGGATCACCGGCAAGCCCTCGATGTCTTGGGGGGCAATCGGGTTGCGCTCGATGGCGCCGAGAATGGCTTTCAGATTTGCCTGGTAATAAGATTGAAATTTGCCCTCGCTCATTTTTTGTCCCAGATGTTTAAAATTGCGGGCAATGATGGGCAAAAGCTCCATAATCGGCGGCTCTTCCCTTTTAAGCCGGCCGGGGTCGAAATCGCGGACCGCGTCGTGAAATTCGGCAAGCACGCCTGCGGCATTCCGGAATTCGGCGTCTGTCAGGTCTGTATTGTCCCAGGTATACTTGTCCTCCCCGCTGAGGTATTCGTAAACAGCGAACACCTTGTCGCTGTTTGCCGGCTGAACCAGGGTCTCTCCGTTTCGGGCCGGCACCACGCCGGCACAGATGGCCAATCCATTCCCGATGGCATGGTTGATCAGCGCGTGTTCGAATCGAATCTCTTCAAGGGTCACCCCGTCCCTGTACTGGCGAACAAAGTAAGTGTTACTGTCACTGTCTTTGCGCGTACGGATGCCGAAGCCGCGATTAGTAAATCCGCCGAAAATCTCGTATACGTCGATCACTGCGCCCATATCGTATAGGTCTTCAACGATTTCGGAAATCTGCTTTTCCAACAAAACTCCTTCTCGTACGATGCGTATACATTAAACGGATAATGTCTTTTTCACAGACTTCACATGGCCTGTGCGCGGGCTATGACCTTTCAAGTTTTGTGTTTCAAGTCTATCGACTAAGCGCTCGCAATTATTATCTGCCTGTGGTTTTTCGGGCAAAAATCCGTAATTTCTCAAAAATTCCGGGCTATATCAGAAAAATCCCCCTCAATCCCCCTTTGTAAAAGGGGGAAGCAGTCGGAATGCCAGAACTTATTGAGAAGTTACAAAAATCCCTTGTCGACAACCACTTTGGCCCAATTGTCAAAAGCGCTCAAATTGGCAGTGGTGTGGTAGTCCACATGGTAGTCAAAGCTGGCCACCCGTTGAATAACCTCGAAAGCTTTATCGTCCCGCGGCAGATACAAAGGTTTGGGAGTTTCTGATGAGATTCTTTTGGCCAAGTATTGCCGGTGAGCGTCACAATCAGCGATAAATGCAGCTTCGCTAAAAAAATTAAGGTTATCTAATACTCCGAAACAATGGCGAGCGTTGTGGACGCCAAAGCCGCAAAGTGTTTCACGGCCGCGGATGCCATCGGCAAGCGCCCTTTTGTTCGGGATTTTTTCTTCGGTGCTCCCACCGGATTGAACTGAAGGAAGACCCGTTACCCACATGTTAAGCCTGGCCACAGCTACATTGAGAAGGTTCATGGCGTCGTGGGAGTAGGCCAGATCGCCATCGGGCTTCGTCGTGCAGGGCATTCCGCCGAACATGCACAACATGCCAGGATTGACCATCTGGGCCACGGCCAGCATGAACATCACCTCCGCATGGGTGATAATTATACAGCCCTCAGGCGTCTGGGGTGCGGTTCTACCGGCCAGGGGCATGGTTGTCAGGTGCAGATTGTTGCCTGCCCGTGCGCTTTGGATGAGAGCGTCCATCATGTTGTCCATACAGATCAGGGGCGATTTTACCCCGCAGATGGAATCATGCCAGTCCTCCCTCCCGGCAAACCATTTTACCGCTTCTCCGCCATCCATATATGCAGTGCAGGTGACTTTAATACAGTCTTTCAACTGGTCCATGATCTGGTTGCATTTCAGCGGATCTCCCTTGTGGACTTTCACAGGCTGGCTTAAAAACCTGACCACATCGAGATTTGCTCCGATAAGTTTGACCAAATGATCGAGTTCCTCGTAGGAGGCGGGCAGGGGATATTCATCAGATTCCCTGTACAGAAATGGCGGGATTCCCCCGATGCCCAGGGTGTTCATCCCTTCATCGCCCGGGAACGTTTTCGCCGCTGACGCGAGACTTTGCTCAATCAATTCCGGGAGCAGATAGATGCGACCCACTGAAGCGTCATAACCTGCAAGGCCCGTGGCTTCCAAAATAGAGATCACCGCTTCATTTCTAGTCTCAATTCCAACTTCCGCCAACACGGCCTTGGTGGTTTCGTGAATTCTTGTGTAAATCTCTTTTTCTGCCTTTAAAGCGTCTTTATATTCGGGCGGCGCCTTATCGATAGTCGCATCGATATCTATCATGCCAGTATCTTCTTTCGTTCAGGATCGTAGAGTGCGCGACTCGGTTCGAGTTTTGCCGGGTAGATTTCCTTGTAGGATTCAATCTCAAAGCCGTCTTTATATCCGGCATGTTCGATCGGGATATAGCCATAGCATATGTTTTTCTTCACTGTGTGGCCGTAACCCGCACTGGTGGCGACTCCCACAACTTCACCCTTGTACAGGATCGGTGCGCTGCTTTGCACCATGAGCGGCTTTCCCGCATCGATGGTAAAAGTGCACAGTTTCCATTTGGCGCCTTCGGCCTTGATTCTTGCCAGTGCGTCTTTCCCGATGAAATCATCCTTTTCGAGGGCCACACAGAATCCCAGCCCGGCATCAAACGGCGTGTATTCGGGAGTGAGCTCGGAACCCCAGTCGGCGTATCCCTTTTCCAGATGGGTGGAGGCGATGGTGCGGTACCCGGCATTTTTGATGCCAAGGTCCTGGCCGGCCTCCCACAGGGTTTCGTACACATGGCAGG
>JAIVXD010000007.1:0-18565 GCA_048636195.1 Anaerolineales bacterium | reverse complement strand
TCTTCATGAGTGCGGATCGTCGCGAAGGGGGCTGGGTCTCCAGGTATTCCAGGATAGCTATATTCGCCGGGCACCCCAATTCCTGCTTAATTGCCGGAAAATCAAGGGCTTCGGGGTGCGTTAAGGTCCCGTCAAAGTCAAATAAGACACCTTGGATATCAATTCCTTGTTCCATTGATATGTTTATCCTTTTAGGCTGCCCACTTAATCGAAATTTTGCGCCCCGATTGGACGCAGTCCCTCAAATAAAGGTTGATCAAATTCTGATAGGGTATTCCAGTATCTTCTGACATCAGTTTAAAATATTCAATGATGTCGATACCCATTCGAATGGTGACTTGTTTCTTCAACCTTTTCGCATAAGGGTTTTTACGTCCTTTCATTTTTGAAAAATCGTATTCTTTCCTCATAATTTTTCCCCAGTATATGCTTTTTGTTCTTTTTTCGTCGCTTTCCTGGCTGATATGATCCTGATTTCTGTCTCGTCTTCTCTTAATGTGTAGCTTACAACCAAAACTCGAACTTATTGCGAACCTACTAAGTTTTACGAAGTAGCGAGTATGGGCTGATGTATTGGTACACCAAAATACTCGTAATAGGGATGGCATTTTGAAAGAAGCATAAATATTATTTTATCCTTCAGGTGATCAGGTTCCTCTTCAAGGGTATCAAAATTTCCCCCGCCCTTTGAGATAATCAAATCGGATTTATTGACCAATTCATTAATCCTCTCTGAACACCTGCGCAATATAGTCCCGGGGAGGGGTCCGTCAATACCATTTTCAATGAGCGTTACTGTCTCATCAATGCCCACTGATCTTGCATCATTTAATGTCACATCATTAAGGGCAGGGAAACTTCTGACAACGAAGAAAATATCAGTATTATATGCCTTTTTTATGGTCTTGATTAATAATTTATCGAACAAAATTTCCCCGGCATTGTCACCGAAATATAATAACAGATCGCTCGTCCTGAGCTTTGCTTCAAATTCTGCATAGCCTTTCTTTGAAAGCGGGGCCTCGATTCTTTCTGCAATCCAGTCTTCAATTTTTTGTCTGCTATCGTCCATCATAAGATCAATGGAATTTCCAAGGATTGCAAGCTTGACCGCCATATTAAGGGGATCATAAGAGCCTTCAATCAATCCCTTGAGATAGGGGTAGATTTCCGTTACCATTTTATTTTGTTGTAGTTTTTCTGAATGAAACGGATCCGGGCTACCCGTGGCATTCATTATGCTTCTCATTACTATTTCAATTACCTCAGCGCTTGTCACACTCCAGGATTGACCCTTTAATGAGGGGATATTAAGGATCTCCACAAGCAACTCTTTTATCACATCCTCATCCAGTGATAGCCTTCGCATTGCTGAGACAGACATCCTTAAAATGCACGGAATGCAGTCCGGTTTAATTAGCATAATATTCTCACTCCGGTAAAAGACCCCTCACCATCGCCCGAAAAGTTCCAAATCAGGATTTGTTATCTTTTTTTACCGGCCTTGAATTTTTCCCAAAATTCCCTGTTTTGATCCTTCCAGTCACCACCCCACTTCCTTTCAAAATAGGAAGAAGACAACCTCCTATGCCAGGGCTCCCAGGTGGATTCCCCCTCATCCTGGGATTTTAATATATCAATCAAAAAAGTCGTGATATTCTCCATTTCTTCTTTGGGGAGGTAAGAATCGGCTCCTTCTTTGATAGATTTTACGAGATTATCAGGACTTAATGCGTGGGCTGTCAACATGACGGCAGTTATATTTCTCTTCTTGGCAATGTGTAACAGCTTATATCCATCAACACCCATAATATCCAAAATGGCCATGTCAAAATTATATGATTCCAAAAGCTTTTTGGCCTCATCAAATGAGGAAGCTTTTACAACCTCGCACATGTCCAGCACCTCTTCCAGTACTTCTAATACGTCAGGTTCATCATCCACTATAAGAATCTTCTTGCCATTCAACAAGTTAGTATCTGACATGATTCATCTCCTTCTTGAACATATCGCGCACCTTCGGCATAAAATGCAAGGTCCTTATTTACAAAAGCCCTTAAGCATAAGATCTATTATATGATCTGTATCACTTTTTCCTTCCTCTTTTAAGACTTTTTTACCGAAGTCCCTCTTTCCCGCGGCTGTTACAGGCCTGGATTGGGTCGAAAAGGTATTTCCCGGAAATGGCAAATCACTGTCTATGGCCCACTCAATGTCCTGTGGGGACCCGTAATGTTCTTCAATGCGCATTCCCATCTTTGCGATTTCTATTATTTCTGCAACACTGACGCAGGGGATCACTTGCTGCTCAGAAGGAACAGGCTCAACAACAGTGCCACATCCCTTTGCAACAAATCTTTGATCTTTCTGGCCTATGATACTCTGTTTTATCGACAGTGAGTTTTTACCGATAACGAAGCTATCAGGAGAGACCATACCTTGTACGATGCTTTCTCCAAATCCCCAGTTTGCGTCAATAGTGATCTTGGACCTGTCTCCTGTCACGGGGTCGAGGGTAAACATCACCCCAGCAGACCTGGAGTTCACCATCTTCTGTATGCCCACGCTTATAAGCACCCCGTCCTGGGGGAAACCCACCCTCATCCTGTAAGTAATAGCCCTGTCGGTAAAGAGGCTTGCCCAGCATTCATGGGTTGCCTTAACAACCTTCTCATCGCCCCAGATCCAGAGATAGGTATCCTGCTGGCCTGCAAAGCTCGCATCCTCAAGGTCTTCTGCTGTGGCGCTTGATCTTACAGCCACGGGAAGGTCTGTTACGTCACATTTCTTACACAGGGAAGCATATGCAGTTTTTATTTCTTCTTGTATCTCATCCGGGATGGGTGTGGAGAGGATGGCCTGGCGGATAGCGCTCCCAGCTTTGGACACGGCCTTTATGTCATCAACAGATGTATTAGACAATGTGTCCCTGACCAGCGCCCATAAGGCTGCTTTGTCCATAGATTGCTGGAATGCCTTACTCGTTACTGCAAATCCCGGAGGGACCCTTATACCCGCATTCAACATCTCCCCTAAATTTGCATTCTTTCCTCCTACAAGGGGAAGAGCGCTTTTGTTGCACTCCTCAAACCAGAGAATATACTGAAATTGAGACGACATGCCACATCCCTCCTACTCATGCCCCCGGACCGCTTGACTGATTGAGTTGCTTCAATTGACAGTGGACAGACACTATTTGGTCAACCGTAACCGTTAACCCCTCACCCCAACCCTCCCCCGCAAGGGGGAGGGAGCTATAGATACAGCCACATAGATTCCCCCTCCCCTTGTGGCCTCCGCCTCGGAGATGAGGGGGTTAGGGGGTATTGTGAAGCAATTTTATAACTTTTATCTACTTATCCAGGATGTAAACAACTCCGTTGTCGCCATCCACCTTTATACGCTGGCCAGTCTTTATCTTGGCGGTTCCCTCAAAGACATTGATAACGCAGGGGATTCCGTACTCTCTGCTCACAATGGCTGAATGTGAGAGACTCGCTCCCCTGTCAACCACAACAGCCTTAAGCAGGCCAAAGACTGGGGTCCAAGTCGGTGCCGTTGATGCGGCCACCAGTATATCCCCTTTCTGTACTTCATCAAGTTGAGACTCCTCCATGACTACCCTGGCCGGACCTTCTGCCACTCCTCCGGAGCCGCATATGCCGTATAGGTCTGCATTCAATTCCGGCTTGGGAACAGGCATAGAGCCCACCACCACCTTGAGGGCGATGGGATCATTGGACTGCACGAGGACCCCCATGGCGTCATCCATGGAAAAGCCTTCTTTGAGGATGGCAGGCGGGTTCTCTTTGCTGCACCAGCCCTCCCACTCTTTCCGCCTTCTCTCTACAATATGCCTGAGGTTGGATCCATCCGGCACGAGGGTAACGGCCCTGATCTCATCAGGGATGAGAAAGAAGGTATCTTCCGCATCGTCAATCACCCCTGCCGCTACGAGCCTCTTCCCTATCCCAAGGCACGACCTTCGCATGAGGGCATGGGTATAGAGATCCAGGTAGTGGTTGTGTTCTTCGCTGAAGGAACCCGTCTTCTGGGCAAGCCCGAGAAGCGTCGTGAACCAGCCTTTTTGGTCCTCTGGGACCTTCTCCAGGACTTCTTTTGTGGCCTCCTCGCGCTTTTGGGCCAGGGCCTTCCTCTCCACATCCAGGTCAAAATCCCCCCCCTGTTTCAGGAAGAACTTAACGCTTGCTATGACCGGTGTGGGATCCTCCACCCAGGTAGGCAAGTTTATCTCGCTCATGCGCTGCATGCGCCATCCGTCCTCATCAAGGAGGACCTGAAGTTCTTCAAGCCATTTTTTGCCGGCTTCATTTCCCCTGAGCTCGGTGAGAGCCTCATCCGCCTTATTGTTAAGGATGATATCGGAGATGCCCATTTCCTCCGCCTTCTTGGAGAACTTCCAGAGTTCCCTGTCCACCTCGAACACTTTGTTGTCAAAACCCCTCAGGAGATCGTGAAAGGTGGGATGGGTGTCGTCTATGCCAAGGGCATCTTTGCATATATTTTCAAAGAGGATGAAGGCAGTGTAGACGCCGTACATCATGTGCATGTGAATCTCCCACATGCGCCTGCAGACATTTACGGTGTCCTCGAAGTTCGCAAGAAGCTCGGTGTTGCTAACCGTATCTACGTCGCAGGCCTTCAACTTTTCATAGCGGCCAAGCATCTCATTTACATAATCACCCCATAGCTTGTCATAGTCTTCTATGAAGGGACGAATGGCATCCTTGAATCTGGCCTCACGTTCCTTTCGCTCTCCTTCATCCATGACAAGATTCAGGGTAAGATACCCACCTCCATCCTTAAACCTCCAATCCCAGCCCTTGACAGTGGGCAGGCTCAGTTTCTCGGCCCCATACTGCATCCCATGACGGCAGAAGTTAATCCAGAACCATCCGAACATTGGAGTCCAGGGTGGCACAGAATGGGTGGCGTCCAGAAACCAGGCAGGTGATTTTTCAAGGTCTACCTTCTCATCAAACTCAAGCCCCGGAACTACATCATAGGTTTTCATCTTTTTCCCCTCCTTAGTTAAATGGTTTTTGACGGAGGAAGGGCTGACAGGCCCCCCCTTTCGGCCATTGGTTTTACGCCAGAAGCATCCCCGCATCGAGTTACAATGGAGAGTCATTGGTCTCAGAAGGAGAATAATCGCCCTATGGAGCGGGATTGACAGTCGCGCGGGATCTTCTGTCGTTTATTTGATTTCTTTTGGTAATTCTTCAATCCCAAGATCTTTCAGCTTTTCAACAGTCGGGATACCTTCACCTGTATAGCCAAGCGCTTCGTAATACTCATCCAGAAGGTTATCGAGATCTTTGACAAATTGGCCGGTGGACGGTCCGGCATTCTTTAACGGTTCTGAAGTCATACGTTTTGGGAGCGAATCATCTTTCCTGCTGAATCCTTCTCTAACATTGAAACACCTTTCAATGCAGACGATTCTTTCTCCAATTTCTAACAAGTTATCTGTACTGTCAAATTCTTCAATCCCTGTTGCGGCTGTGAGAAGTTCGGAGTACATCTGGAGATCCAACCCCGTATTTCCGAATGTACAGGCTATTAGAGAGTCCTCTAATGCCTGTTCTTTTTGGATTTGGGCGATTGATGCCCCCTTTCCTTCCTCTGTAAATGGGTCTACCACCCCACTGAGTTCCTCCCTGGGCCGGCCATACATATGGCTTCCGCCTATATTTGATGTGGCCATACTTAATGCATATCCCTTAACTCCTCTGGGATCATAACCCGGAAGCTCCAGCCCTTTTATGTGCATGGCATAAGAGTTAGTCTCACCACCCATGTGCTCAACCGCTCTCTTCACCCCTTGTCCTAACAGATAGCCGAATCCTTCTCTCTTTCCGATCTTTTGAATCAAAGAAAAAATAGACGCTTTATTTCCCCAGCTAAGATCAAGCCCATCCGTATCAGAGGTTGCAATGATTCCTTTTTCAAATAATTCACAGGCATAAGCTATGCAAACACCTGCACTTATAGTGTCCAAACCATAATAGTCGCAAAGGGCATTGGCATTGATAACGAACTGCTTGTCTGTAAGGCCAAGTAACGGACCAAAAGCAAAGATCGACTCGTATTCCGGTCCATCGATTTTCGATCCACGAAGTGGCCCATTTGTAACATCACGCAACCCTCCGCATCTGGTCATACATTGATAGCAACCGGCCTTTGCTTTTTTCAATTCATAAAACTCATCTCCAGAGATCTCGTCAATGGTTTGGGTGCTTCCCTCCTGAAAATTTCTGACCGGTAAAATGCCCAATCCGTCTACAACAGTGGTAATGTATGGAGTTCCCCGGGTGGTCATATTTTTTCTGCGGGGATGCTCCTTCAAGATGTTGATCTGCTTCTTAACCAAATTCTTAAATCTGACTTTGTCAAAGGGGGAAGGCTTCCGGATAGGCACATTGATGGAGATGGCTTTTAAGTTCTTGGATCCCATGACCGTTCCCATCCCACCCCGCGAGGCGGTACGTTCTCCCGAGTTGATGACGGCATAGCGCACAAGCTTTTCTCCGGCAATTCCGATGCACGCCGATTCGGTCCGGGCACCATGTTTATCTTTTAGTCTTCTCTGGAGCCGGCGATAGTCCAGACCTAAAAGATCTTCTGCTCCCATAAAATGAACACCCCGTTCATCAATATGGACATAAGAAGGTTTTGCTGCTTGGCCCTCTATAATGATCAGATCATAGCCTGCGTGTTTCATCCACACACCAAAATTTCCGCCCGTAATAGAGCGAAAGATGGTGCCGGTCAAAGGGCTCTTAGACATAACGGCCCATTTGGAAAAGCCCTGGAGTCCTGTACATCCCAATACCCCGACGAGCATCATGAGTTTGTTATCCGGAGACAGAGGATCAATGTTTGGGCTGAGTTCGTCATAAAGGTATTTGGCACCCAGCCCTCGCGCAGAAATAAACTTCTTATTAAACTGAGCGGGAATTTCTTCCTCTGTAGATATCCTATCGCTGAGGTTTATCCGAAGAAGTTTGCCGGTGTGTGTGGACATAAGCCTCCTTTTATCCCTTTCAGGTGCTTAATTGAAGCCAAATTCTCCGGGCATGGATTCTTTACTTATTGATATGACCGGAGGGTACTAAAATTTTACAGCCATTTCTTCAAGAGAAAGGAATTCATAACAGTCCGCAGGATTGATATTAAAATGTTGGTTAAATTTATATCTGTTTTCGATTTCAATGAGGTTCGATTCTACCGGCTCCGGTTGAATAAGGAATTTGGTGCTGAAATCTCTCCGCTATTTTTGTGCCTTGCATCGCAGTCTTCACTTCAATGCATAGCCCGCCCCCCATCTACAAGCAGGGTCTGGCCAGTGATGAAATCGCTTTCGGTCGAGGCGAGGAAAAGAGCCGCACCTGTCAGATCCTCGGGTTTTTCGAGTCGACGAAGCGGTGTTCTGGCCGTATCGTATTTACTTACATCGGCTAAACCTCTGCTGGCCTCGGTGTCGGTGAATCCGGGTGCTACGCAATTTATGCAGATATTGTATGGCCCCAATTCCACGGCCAAGGCCCTGGTTAGCCCGATAATCCCCCCCTTGGATGCCACATAATGGGCAAATCCGTTGGAACCCGTAAAAAAGACTTCTGAACTCAGGTTTACGATTTTACCGTAACCCTGCGCCTTCATGTAGGGGAAAACGGCCCTGGCCGCAAGGAAGGCTCCTTTAACATTGACCGTCATTACGAGATCCCATTCGTCCGGATCGATTTCATAAAAAGGCTTGCGTTTGATACCGTCATAGATAGCCGCGTTGTTTATCAGAATGTCTATCCTGCCAAATGCCTTGTTGGTCGCCTCGGCCATGTTCAACATATCCGTTTCCCTGGCCACATCGGCCTGAAACAGGGCGGCTTCGCCTCCCAGATCTTTGATCTGCTGAACCGTTTTTTCAAGGTTGGCCATATCCTTCCTTGTGACCACCATGACCCTGGCACCCTCCTCAGCCAGCTTCAGGGCGAACGCCCTTCCCAGGCCTTTGGCCCCTCCAGTTACGATGGCAACCCTCCCACTCAGACGCATTTTCACACTCCTTTACCATTCGTTATCATCATTTCACGACGCTTCTGTTTCTGTTGAAGCCATCCCCACCGTTTTACATTTTAAGCAGTTCACATTTAAGGAGCTTCTTTTGTATTACCGGAAACGTCAAACTGTGGGAACCCCTCCCGCTTATAAGCGGGAGGGTTGCCCACAGCTCATTAATATTCCGGCTTCCGCAGCCCCAGGTCTTCGGCGATCACCTGGTAACAATTATAACTGGAGCCCCGTCCGATACCCGCACCCCCAGGTACGCCTGAGGAACACATATAAAGATTATTGATAAATGTCCGAAAACCTCCAGGTAGTCCTCTGAAACGGCCGCTTTGAGATCCGCCTTGATTACCCTCGCTCCAGCCCCCTTCTCTCATATCCAGATGCGTATCCTGTATATCGATGGGCGTCGTAATACGCTCTCCAATGAAGTTGTCTTTGGTCATGTTGGGGGCGTATTTCTGCCATTGTGCGATCATGGAGTCATAAAATTCATCATGCAGGTTGCGCCACTCTTTTCTGGAAAAAAATCGGGCAGGACAGGTAAAATCCTCCACATGCAGGCTGTGTTTTCCTTCGGGTACGCGGGTTGGATCCCATATGCTGTCCGGCGCCGTCAACAGGAAAAACTTGGAGGGCATCCCCAACAGGAAGATCTCATGCACATATTTGTCTTCCATATAGGCCAGATCCTTGGGCGCAAGGTAGGTCCGCGGCGCGGAATTGACATCAGGGTTGTTCTTGGCCGCCTTATATTGGGGAAGCTCATGCACAGCTACGGTTCCCCAGAAAAGTTGCGCGCGATCAAAGAAATACGCGTCCACCTTACGCCTTACTTGGGTGCTCAGATGATCTTCTCCAATCATGCGAAGGAAGAGCTGGGGAGTGGCATTATCAGATACCACCATTTGCTTGGCCTCAACCTCGGTCCCATCCAATAACTTGATGCCTTTGGCCTTACCGTTTTCAATAATTACTTTATCCACTTCGGAGTTGACAAAATATTCAACTCCCAGTTTTTTACCTGCTGAGACAAGCGCATCCGTAATGGACTGCGTTCCACCTTTTGCAATGGCAGCCGCCTCCCATCCTAACACCAGATGGAGGATCGCAAAGGTAAAAACAAGGCCCGGCACATCGTCCGCATAAATGCCGGAGGAGGTTTGAAACCCCCTAAGCGTTAAAATCCTGAGTTCCTCGCTTTCGAAGAAATAATGCGCGATCTCCTTGGCGGTCATGAATTGCATGGATGGATCAATCCCGCTTTTGGGGTTGGACATCAGTTCTTCCAGGGCATCAGGGACCCCATAGGGAGTCGGCACCGAGTACCTATGCCTGGCAAATGCCGGTCGGATTATTTCTTTATATTTTTCCGTCCAATCAAGATATGCCTCAGCGTCAGGTTTAGAAAACCGGTTGATCTGGTCATAGGTCTTTTTCACATTTTTTTCGTTATACCTTGTTTCCCCTGTTTGTGGGTCCACCACTGGAAAAGCGGCGTAGCTCACATAGGCGGTTTCATCATCAAAGATGATGGCTTCGTTTGTATCAGGAAAAACATACTCCAGCCCCTCACCGCGAAGATTAAATTCTTTATAAGCAGGATGACTGTAAAAGCGCGTAAAATGGGCGCAAAAGTTGCCTCGAAACCCAGGCGCCGGCGTGTCATCAAAGGATACGGCGCCGCCGCCAAGATAATCCAGCCGCTCAAAAACCCCTACTTTCATGCCAGCCTTTGCTAAATAAGGGGCAATAATCGTACCATGATGCCCTCCACCAATAATAACCGCATCGAAAGCCTTGTCTGCCATCTATCTACCTCCTGTTTTTTTAAGATGATTGGTATCCAAAATAGTCATTAATTCATTTTTTTGGCACGTAAGTGCCTGATTTCCCTAACCCGGATAAACCGGAAAAGTGCCTAAAATGAGCTAAAATGCCTAAAGTGCCTAAAGTTAAGGTGTCGCTCGCGCAGCGCAGGCGCTTGCGCCGCGTGTCGCCCCGTCTGTTTTAATAAAAAAAAGAATTCCACAACCCTGGCCCAGACCGATCACAAGTACTGTATGCTAAGAAAGTCAGTTTGGAAATGATGTGTTGGCTGCCCTAAACATACTAACGAGTCGCACTCTCCGAGGCGTAGGCCCTACGAGCCGGGGGCCAAGGCGGGCTTTAGAAAATACTATGAATCAAGCCCCTCGGGAAAAACAGCAAATACATTTTAAAATTGTAGATACCTTTATCAGAATTCCCCTCTCAGGAATTCTGATAAAATTTCTTTCTCTGCGTTCTTCGCGGCTCTGCGGTGAAATCGTTTTTGGACAAGAGTCTTTTAGATGATTGAAGACTCCTCCTATGTACTTTTAAAAACATCATCGGAGAGCCTTGAAAACAGCCGCCAATTTATCGGCTAATTCATCAGGTGTAGCACCATCTAAAAACTCGCAATTCCGTCCCATATCAGGCGGCGATGAAAGCTCAACGATCCCCATTTTCTGTAGCTCTTCTTGGGCCGAGACAAAATCCTCGCTGCTCCATGAAGGAATAGAAGAAGCCCCCCTGAGCATCTTAAACATCTTAGTCCTTGAAATATATCGTAACTCGCCAACCTCATTGCTCACCGTTACCAGTGCAGGCATCTTAGCCCTAACCAGTTCATATCCCCCGGGAATGGCCTTTTTCACCACCACACTCCCATCTTCTACCTTGATCTCGCGGGCCAGATTAATGCATGGAACCGCCAACAACTCACCCAGAATCAAACCGACCTGACCGGAATCCCAGTCTCCGGCCTGCCTTCCGGTCAAAACAAGATCATATTCGCCTATCTTCTTGATGGCATCGGCCAGCACACAGGCGACGGAATGGCTGTCAAGCTTTTCGAAAGCTCCATCTTCCAGAAGTATCAATTCATCAGCACCGGCTGCCAGGCTCTTTCTCAATACCGTGTCCGAGACCTTCTTGCCCAAGCTCAAGACGGTGACCTTCGCGTCGATCTCTTCCTGCAGCAGAAGGGCGGCCTCCAGGGCATTTTCATCAAACGGGCTGATGACCAGTGGCGCATCAACGATAACCTCCTTTTTTTCAGCATCCATACTGACATCCGACAAAGGCGCTTCAGGGTCGGGAATCTGTTTAGCGCAGACTATTATTTCTAACTCTTTCATGACAGTTCCTCCAATCTCTTTACAAGAGCGGGTATAACCTTTTCATAATCTCCAACAACACCGTAATCGGCCACCTTAAACATGTTACAGCCTGGATCCGTATTGATGGCGATGATCCTTTTGGAGTGATTCATGCCTACAAGATGCTGAATAGCCCCCGATATTCCCACCGCAATATAGATATCCGGTGAAATCATGGTGCCGGTAAGACCCACCTGATGATCGGAAGAGATCCAGCCTTTATCCACGGCCACTCTGCTGCATCCGATCATCACACTTCCAAACGATTTGCTTAGGGCCTTTGACAGGTCCTGGAGTATCTCAAACCCGTCCTCTTCGCCTAGCCCCGCGCCGCCGGCAACCACCACATCCGCATTGTCCAGCGAAACGAAATCCTCTTTGACGACCTCGATGGATTCCACCTTGATCATGGATTCATCGATTTCCGGAACCATACCCACGATCTCTCCTTTCCCATCAACCGCCTCGGCAGGTTCAAAGACTTTTCCCCTCACCGTCGCCAGTTGCGGCTCGGCCGGGTACTTAAAGATCGAGATTGCATTACCGCCATATACGGGCTTTGTCCGTAGCAGAAGTCCGTCTTCAGGATCAATTCGAAGATCTGTGCAATCTGTGGTAAGCCGGGTGTTCAACCTACAGGCCAATCTCGGGCCTAACTCCATACCTATGAAAGAGTGGCTCATGAGGAAGATTTTTGGGTTGATCTGCCTGCACACCTGTTCTAAAGACTCAAGCCACAGGTCGGCCTTAAAGTCTTTCAATAATGGGTGTTCTAGTTTATAAACTTTATCCGGTCCGTAGGAGACAACTTGCTCGGCTACCTCGGAAAGCTTGTCCCCAAGTACCACTACAGAAAGCCCTCCCCCGAGACCGCTGCCAAGCTTCTTTCCTGCCCCCAACAATTCGAGGGTTCTCGTATCTACTGACCCCTCTATCACCTCTCCCAGTATCAGCACATCATTCATCTTAATCCTCCCTTTATGGGATTTACGATTGTCGATTGAAAAACAACATAAATGTCTTATCCGCTTGTAACCTTATGATTTAAGACCTTCGACATTTGAAACCCGAAATTTGAGGTACAAGTACCAATGCATCAATAGTCAATTGTCAATATTCAATATTCAATTTCCTAGTGCCTGCAAAACCAGCTCATTTAGATCCATGACCCGAAGGGTCTCGTTCAGCCCTGCCGCCTTGCGGGCATCCTCCAGCATGATGCGGCACAAAGGGCATGCGGTGACGAGGATCTGTGCGCCGGTTGCCTCGGCCTCCCTGATCCGGACATGGCCCATCTTGACCTCGCCCTTCAGGTCCTGCCACATCCTTCCGCCACCTCCACCGCAGCAGAGGCTGTCGGCCCCGTGGTGGGTCATCTCCACCAGGTGGAGCCCGGGGATCGAGCGAATAATCTCCCTCGGCTCATCAAAGATCCGATTGTACCGGCCCAGGTAGCAGGGGTCATGGTAGGTGACCGTCGCCCCCTCCCCCTCTTTGAATTGGAGCTTCCCATGGGCGATCAGTTCCCGCAAGACCTGGGTGTAATGGCGCGCCCTGAAAGGCGCTTCAGGGTATTCATTTCGAAAGGTATGGAAGCAATGGGGCGAAGAGGTCACCACGTCGGTAATGCCGTATTTGTCAAAAAGATCGAGACACTTCTCCATCTGCTCCACAAAGAGGCCCAATTCACCCATCCGCCTGGCAATGTCTCCGCAGCAGGGTTCTTTTTTACCAAGGATGCCAAAATTGACCCCGGCCGACAGAAGGATCTTTGAAAACGACAGGGCGATTCCCTGGGCCGTGTCATCAAAGGAGGTGGTACATCCCACGAAGTAGCAGAGCTCCGCTTTTTCGTCCCTTTTTGCCAGATCAACCAGATCCAGTCCCTCTGCCCAGGCCCCCCGATTCCGCTTAGATGACTCCCAGGGATTGTCGTATTTGAAGACCTTTTCAAGGGTCTGGTTCATAAGCTTGGGCACATTGGTTCCCTCCTCCACGGCCAAGACCCTCTTCTTCATTACGGCCTCAAAGGTGGCACCGTAGACAGGACAGACCTCCAGGCAGGCCCGGCAGGTGGTGCAGTACCAGATCCTTTCATCCACTTTGCTTTCTTCACCCCTGCTCAGAAACCGGATATCCCCTAATGGGAAATGCGCCTGCCACAGGGCGTGGCGCATCGCCTGGACAAAATCCAGAGGGGCAAAGGGTTCACCGGCTCCTGTAGAGGGGCAGGCCGCCACGCACCGCCCGCACCGCATGCAGGCGTCAAAGAAGACAGAATCACCCAGATCATATTCTCCCGCCCCTTCCTCTACATCCAGGATGGCCGGTTTGCCGGACCCCTGGAAATAGATCGCCGCGGGCGCCCCCAGGATATGAAAAAGCTTGGTAAAGGGGATCGCTGCAATAAAACAAAGGCTCAGGAGCGCATGCCCCCACCAGAGATAGGGATAAAGGTCTTTGGCCGCAGCGGCTGAAAACGGCGCACCCATCCACCAGCCCACAAAGGACCAGGCGCCCCATGGGGGTTGCTGGGAGGCCAACCGAAGGCCCTCCACCATAAAACCGGAAAGCCCAACCAGCAGAAGCCACGCCGGCACCAGGGCATCCTCCAATCGCCTTTCAAGCCGGGGAACGCGCTGGATGTATCTACGGATGAGTGCCCATATAATCCCCACCAGGAGCATGATCCCCCCCACCTCCATGGCCAGGGAAAAAACTATATAAATAGTGCCCTTTAAGAATAAAAAGATCCATTCGTGGACAGCCAGCAAAGAGGTGCCGATGAAAAGGGATAAAAAACCCCAAAACAGGAAGAGATGCATAATACCCGCGGCTATGTCGCCCTGAAGCACGCGTCGTCCCAGGAAGGTATCCAGGATCGTCCTCTTGAGTGAGTCCCTTGAAAAAGGAATCTCTAAAGATCTTGCGCTCTTTCTCCACACGCGGATGTGGGCGGCCACGCCTGCCAGAAAAAGCCCTGTGGCCAGGACCGCCAACACGTAGAAGACCCAAACGTCCTCGATCTGCCAGAACATGATACGATAGGGTGTCATAGAAGCCATCTCACCTTAGTATGCCGCTCCTCAATCCCTCAATCCCTTTTACCAATATTGTTCGTTTTTTTGTTGACTTGTCAAACCATTTATTTTTATATTCCCATAAGGTTTTCTTATAAACATAAACTTTTACTTATATCCATGCGAATCAATCTCAACCAACTGAGGGCCTTTTTCTTAGCAGTCAGGGAAAAGAGCATAACCAAGGCGGCTGAATCCCTTTATGTCACCCAGCCGGCAGTCACCATGCAGGTAAAATCTCTTGAACAGGACCTGGATCTCAAACTTTTCAGGAAATACGGCAAAGGCCTCGAGCTTACGGATGCGGGAGAGGTTCTTTTTGGTTATGCAGAGCGGGTATTTGAGATCGTAGAGGAAATGGAGTATGTCTTGAAGGGACATGCGGACTTGTCCCAGGGATCACTCACCATAGGCACTACCAGAAGCTTCGCAAGGCACCTGATGCCGGGACTTATCTCCCGTTTCCAGAAACGCTATCCCAAAGTTAAGGTCTATCTCAAGGTGGGGAGTTCCCAGAAAATCGCAGACGGAGTTATGGCCTTCAAATACAACCTCGGCACCATCGGAAGACTCCCTTATAAAAGCAAGTTGAAGGTCGTTCCCTATGCAAAGGAGGAGTTTTGCTTAGTTGTATCCCCACAGCACAAATTTGCAAAGCGTGAAAAGGTTTCCCTTCAGGAACTGGGGAACGAACCTATTATCATACGTGAGGATGGCTCCGGATCCAGGTATGCCATACTCTCCCTGCTCAGTTCTCATGATGTGAAACCCTCTGTCCTTCTTGAGGCCGAGAGCGTGGAATTCATCAAGGAATACGTCATTAAGGGACAGGGCATATCCTTTCTTTACAAACCCGAAATCCAATTAGAGGCCAGAATGGGACTTTTGAAATCCCTTGACATCAAGGAAGGACCTATCTTAGTACAAACCGATATCGTCTTTCCCAGGGGTGTGGACCTCTCGCCCCCTGCCCAGGCCTTTCTGCAGCTGATTGAAACCGAGGCGTGAAATGAAAGACCCTGATTGGTCCCAATTTATCAAGAATCTTTTCCAGATAGCAGAGCCATACTTGACTGCGAGAGGCGATGTGACCCACTCCAGGGTCAGCCATAGTTATGCCCTGATCCTGATGCAGCATGAGGGGGGTGATAAGAAGATCGTCGAGCCTGCCATCATCCTGCACGATGTTGGATGGTCTACCCTTGATCCCCAACAGATTGAAGCAGCCTACGGGGTTAGAGCGGAGGGCGATGAAGCTGAGAGACTCAATCGCAAACATGAATTGGAAGGGGCATCCATTGCCAGACAGGTACTACAGGACCTGGACTATGATCAGGGATTGATAGATAACATCTCATTAATAATTCAGAGACATGATTCGGGTAGCCAGGTTGATTGTCTTGAGGAGGCGTTGGTGAAGGACGCAGACAAGCTATGGCGGTTCTCTGAAACCGGATTCTGGGATGAGATAAAAAGACAGGGTCTGGGCAGGAGAGAACTCCACCAGTATCTGCATGAGCGCTATAAGTCCTGGTTTTTTACTCAAACAGCATTAAGGCTGGCAGGAGAAGAACTCGAAGAACGGGCCAAGGAGATTGACATGATGTAAGGAGGGAAACAGGGGTCGGGGGGATTTCTGAATACTCGCAAAAAGACGCTCCAATGCCTCAGCCGAAATAACCGACTTTCAGTAGTAAATCAATCCACCTGCTTCATCAAATAATAGGAGCTCCGGACATGAAGGGCAGTATGAATAGAAAAATAGGTTCAGGAGAAGTCGGGCGATTTGATCAAAGAAACACCATGTTCAATAGACCAAGGGATCCCGAAAAGTCCAGTCCTGAAATACTTGAGATGGGCAAGAAGCATTATAGTGTGCGTAACTTCAAGGATGATGAAGGCTATACCATGCTGGACTGGGCCTTTGCCATGGGTTCGTGGTATCTGGAGAGGTGGTGGGGATTCGGGAATATTATGGGAAATGAAGGACTTTATGAATGGTTCCCGGACCAATCGGAAATTGCACTGAGAGACCGCATCCCACTGGGACAGAAGTGGGATGTTTCCGATCCGGGTGAGATGACCCGGATCATCAAAAAAGCTGCAATATACATGGGCGCATCAGCGGTTGGGATTTGCAAGCTGGATCGACGCTGGATTTACTCTCATCGCTTTGATCCCCGTACCGTCGAACATACTCCCATAGATGATATCCCAGAAGGGTTTGAATATGCCGTCGTAATGGTTCATGAGATGGATTATACCTTGATGAGAACGGCTCCTACCTATGGCGAGAACGCCGCCACAGGCAGGGGCTACTCAATGATGGCATATGTGGCCTCATCAATGGCTCACTTTATTCGTGATTTAGGCTACGAGGCCATCCCCTGTGGTAATGATACGGCTCTTAGCATCCCCATGGCCATCGATGCCGGCCTCGGTGAAATTGGGCGTAATGGCCTTTTGATCACACCCTGGTTCGGCCCCCGGATTCGGATTAGCAAAGTGCTCACAAATTTGCCTCTGGTTCCGGACAAACCCATTGAAATCGGCGTCAGGAAGATGTGCGAAGTTTGCGGAAAGTGTGCTAAGGCATGTCCCGGACAGTCCATCAGCTTCGATGACCCAACAACTGAAGGACCTACCCTATCCAATAACCACGGGATCTACAAATGGTATATTAATCCAGAAAAGTGCTTTCAATTCTGGGTCCGCAATAAGGGTGATTGCGCCAACTGTATCAGGGTCTGTGTTTTCAACAAACCAAACACCTGGTTTCACAGCTTTGTTAGATGGCATGTAAGGAATCTTCCCCAGTTCGACAGTATCTACCTCTGGATGGACGATCTATTTGGCTTTGGGAGAAGGATGGAAATGGGGGATGTTTGGAAATAGGTAATGTCCGTTGATTGTTGTCAGTAGTCCGTTGGAATAAGCAGAAATGGGGAGAAATTAGGGACGCTCGTGAAAAGATGAATAATGCATTTTTTCTGGGGCTACACAGTCTATTTCTGTCTCTCAAGCAGCGTCATCAGATCAATTTCAATTTATACCTGTTTTGGAACAGATGTCCATGGCGCTGGTGGCGACGATTGAACTGTTGAGCATAACCTGTGAGCAGTCTTCGCATGACAGTGGAAATCGGAACCATGCCAGTTCTAAAAAGAAAATGGGCGTGATTAGTTATCAACGCCCATGCAAAACAGGCAGTGCCAGTGTCTACAAGAATCTTGCTCAACCGGTCAATAAAGTTCTCATAGTCGATCTTGTCTTTAAATATGGGCTTGCGCTCAATCCCCCGGATAATGATGTGGTGCAATGCTCCGGGCGCATCTACTCTGGCCTTTCGAGGCATGGGGGCAGGCTAACATTCCTTGATCCATTTGCCAACTTTTTACCAGCGCTAATCCTGAAATGCCAGTGCTGTATAAAAATAGTGTTGGCCGACAACGATTTGCCGCTTTCAGATATGGATTGATTATCTCAACGTTTAACTTATTGAATTAGTAACATATATATAGCAGGTATCAAAGGTCTGAATAACGATGCTCTTCAGCCGCAGCGATTAGCTGTCGGCTGCAAGAGCCTGGTTAGATGGTGCACATGATGATTTATTGCAGCACTATTCTTCTTTTGAAGCTATGATTTCTGCCGCAATTCGGACTCCAGTTCGAATTACTTCACCACACTTATCCATCGCACCACAATTGTACCATTCCATTGATTCTGCAGGATCAGCCAAATTGAAACGCTTCCCAAATTGTGCCTCGACTACATCGCCACACATCGTGCTGCCATATTCTTTTTCAAATTGCTTATACACCTTTCGAATCAGGTTGTGGGCCAGTTTGTTTTTTTGGAAACCCTCTCTGCCGCAGGCCCATCCGATTACCATCCCCAAACCCGTGAACGCTCCGCAATTCTGCACTTCTTTCGGAGTTGCTCCTCCGTCCAGACAGCCTGCGGCCCGAAACAATCCCTTATCTTCCGGGATAAACTCTATAGCCTTTTGCAGGGCCGCTACCGCACAACGACAGCAACCCCCATGTTTTTTCTCAAGGTCATAACCTATATTATATGCCGTTTCAATTATTTGCTTACCTCTGTCCCCGATATCGATACGATAGTTTTTATCCAACACCTTAAATTCAACTTCACATATCGTCTTTTGTCCTTTTTTCATGGACTTGCCTTTTTCTGCTTTCTTAT